>JAFAQB010000110.1 GCA_019246625.1 Nitrososphaeraceae archaeon | reverse complement strand
GAGCAATTGATTATAAAATAACATACCTCCAGTTAAAAAATAAACATACAGGAGAAGTATCCAAGTATAATAATGAATTTAAAGAACAGGAAATAATGATTAATAATGTAAAAAAGCAAAACATTGTGAAGGCAAGTTTAACTTGGATACATTGAACACGCATCACTTCCGTCTAACATTGATTATTTTTGATCCAAAATGCAATCAGATATGCTGGGTCGTCGTATTCAATGTTATTGTGCTGTTATGCGCTTTTAGCTAGCCAATAGGCATTTGCAACTGCATAAAACTGGATTTCCTGATTGTCATTCATAGGCGTAATCGATGAATGCTTCATCTATAGCATATTTGAAAGATATTCCATAGATGGTTGCTTACTTGATATCCTTTAATCTGGTATCGCTTAAACCACATTCATTGCATTTGAAAATTATTGTTTTTTCCAACTCCTTTTCGGGCAACATTTGCGCTCCGCAGCACGCACACTTCATTTGATAATATTATGTTATCGTCAATTTCTGTCTTTCTAATACCCCGTCAAGAACCATTTAGCTGTAGATCATAATTTGCTATCAGAAAATTTCATTTCTGGTTCCAGTTGTCTTCAATTTCACCACCATTATCAGATGAATTTAGCTTGGTCCGCACAGGAGAGGTCATGTTCTGATTTTTTGCAAACTAAGAGCATGACTTGAGGTCCAGCCACACTTGTATGCATGCTTCATCCGATGCTTGATACATCTCAGAAGTACCGTCCATTCTTCTTATCATGTACTGAAATTCAAATATCTGGTCTTTATCTGGTTTTATTTTATTTTTAACTTAACATTATTTCATATCATTTCTTGGCGCTCATCCTAAGAACATCAACTTGTCCACTATGCAACCAGTCTTTCAGCTCCTCGTGAGTTGGCTTTGCATCATGCTTGCCGGCTAAATGAAGATGCAATAGAACATAGTTTACCTGGTTTAGCAAGGGTTTGTTTCCTTCATCTCCTTTACGTGCCTTTTGTCTTAGGTCTTCAGGAACTGTAGCCCACCAGCTCTCAAAGTTTCTTTTTCCTGTAGTACTTGGTTTCTGACCATGTCCTTTAGGTAATGTCATAATCATTAATGAAACCTAATGATATTATTATAAGTTGCTATGATATTACAAATACTTTAGTTACATGTTTTCTATAATTCACCAATAGAGCGAAAACAATCTTATCGTTACATAAATTTATCATCAAAAGCCCAGATTGGCTCGCTTTAGTATAATTATTAACAATGCAGATTTCCGGCCAACAACAGTAATAAGATCAATTCATGACATAATGTTCTAGTCTATAAATTTTCTTCATTTAATCTGCGTGTAATCAAATAGTGCACATATATTCTGAATGGGCTCTGTTAATTAACCTCCATTCATAACCAACAATATTATAAACCTTAGTCTATTATCTATAATATCCATGTGAATATAAAGTACAATAATTTCAGCTAGTTTCCAGATATGCGGCCTGTCACAATCTGGTTTTCTGCAAGAGAAGTGATCGATCAGTCCTCTCCTTGATATGCTGCTGAATGAACTGTTTCATCATCATGTTCTTCAATTCAGTACTATACATTTGATGAGGTAATCTTAACCATCTATCTACAGCTGTATTATCGTACCAATAGGCACCATCTGTAAAAATAGGCTTCCTACCGTACCTAAACCTTAACTGCTTGAAAAACTGATAGCAGACTAAAAAATCGTTCTTTCACTCGATAGATAATGCATCATCAAACAGACATCCAGATTAGGTTCGTAAGCGACCCAATGCCAATGTTCCGGACCATCTATTTATTTTGACTAAAGTTTCGTCAACAAATAACTCTGATTTTATTATGTTTGTCTATTCTAAATCTATTATCAGCCAAGAAGGCGTATCTCTCTGAGCCTATTTCCATATAGCTACATGACTTCTTTTTACAGGTGATGACAAACATTTAGCTGCTAGCCTGAAGCTTCTAGAACTGTAATAAAGGGCTACCAGAAGCACTTCATAGCAATAAAAAGCTAGCAGATGCCTCGCTATATAGGTTACCTTAAGTTAACAGAGCCTCTGAATGTGCTAAAAGCTTTTAATAAGTACGTATATCTGTTATCTTTTTACATTTGTCTTTTCAATACAACATTACTCCAATTGAAATTCGTAAAATAAAAAATGTTAATCTCAGACAAGGAACAGTTATTGATGGTTTCCCAAGTATCTGTCTTACTAACACTATCGCATCACAATGTTTTGTAAATTCACTAAAAACTGAATTGGTAGCAGTTTTGGATTCACCAGGATTTCCTGGATTATCGATAATCCATAACGCTGTACCAACCTTTCCAGCTAGAATTTATGCCAATGAGGATCTCAAGCTCAGTATTTTTGTATCAGAATTAAACCTCGACCAGACAATGCATTATTCTATATCAAAAATAATTTTGCAGTGGGCGATAGAAAATGAATGTGAACTCATAATTAGCGCTGCCGGTATGCCTGTCTCCCAAGAGAATACAGGAGTGTCGTCAGCAGCAGAATTAAAAACAGAAAAAGCAAATGAAGTTGAGACGCGTGTCTTTGCAGCAGCAAGTACAACACGCGCTTTAGAAAGGTTGGCTAATGCAGGTGTTCCAGCGTTGCCAAATGGCTCTGTTACTGGTATAGCTGCATTGTTATTAAATGAGGGTCTATGGATGAATTTTGATGTAATTGCATTGCTAGTTAAAGTTTTAAAAGATGTCCCAGATTTTCGAGCAGCCGCCGCCCTCTCAGAAGCAATAAGTAAGATAATACCAGGTGCATCATGTGATATCGCTTCTTTACTTCAAGAAGCAGCACAAATAGAAAAAAATCTAAGAAAGATTAAAACTGAACAGACAGATTCTGATGTTAGAATATATCGCTAACGGCTCACATATCATAGGAATGATGCCCTTCCGCAGAGGAAACCATGATAAGGCAATAAGCTATTTGAAGAAAGATTGGAATTAAGCAAGGAGACAGGAGATCGAAGAGCCATTGCTATATTTCTAATAGGATTACGAAACGTTTACTTCAAAAGAGGCAGGCGTAGTATATCTTATGTTTGTTATTATAGTACATTGTTGCCAGGTCTGTAGATAATTATTAAATTCACAAATAACAAACAATTAATAGATGTATACTCACCTTACTTTTTTTAAAAAAAGTATATTTGTGCTTTATAAAAATCCAATTCTTTTCTTGTTACCTTCAATTGGGGCAATATTATCCATCACAATTGAGATTATTTTTGCTACCAAACTTTACTACAGTAACGGCAATAAAGTTTTTTTCCCAGATAGCATACTCGTTGGCTTATTTTTCGCTGCATTTACGATTATTTATTTTCAATTAGGAATATCAAAGAAATCTATTATCAGATTAGGTGCAGCACCTAAGAATAACAATCATAGCACAGATGTTTTAGAGCTTTTTATAATTTATTCGATTTATTCCTTACTACTTGTTTTTATCGGGGGCTATGAGGGCCAAGTACGTGAAACTTATAGTATAAAGTCGGATCCTTTTTCGCTGTATGTGTCTAAGGTTACGACTTATCACAACATTATCGCTATTATTCCTGCCGGTATTGTCACGGTCTTGTCTTACACACTGGCTTCTTTCTTGTTTAGCGCCTGGATGGTCCAATACATGTTGTTAAAAGATCAGGATATGCGATATGGGTTAGTAGAATCCTTCAGGAAATTAGCTTACAATAGTACATTCAAAGATACAAGGAAAAAAATGCTGCTATTATTTCTTGTTACACTAGTAACCTCAATTATTGATTTCGTTCTTTCAAACATAGCAATAACTCATATATTAGATGCTTTACATTCGTACCTATACCAATTTGTGATTTTAAGCGTGGTAGATTCACTTTATGCACCTTTCTTTCTAATATGCCTATTTTTAATTATACCATCAGGCCCGATCTCCTAATCTCTAACCAAGTTCCCTATCTTAAAAAGCAGCTGTTCTTATAGTCTTGTTCCCTTTTTGATTTTTGAATTCAAACGGATAAGATGATGGTTCCAATAGTAAAAGGAGAGAATAGCAAGAGCAAAAAGGGAATAACTGATTCTTATACACAATAAAATTACGTTCATGGAGATGTGGGATATATGAGGTGCAACATTCAACAATCTTCGTCATATGCATCGGTAGCTTATCTTTTATTTTATCCTGGCACACCTCATTTCTAATTGATTATTCATACTAGTACAGGTCATATGGCATCAGCATTGATTTATCTTCCAAAGATAAGCAGCTACTAATATACTTCTAGATTCGAAGGTTCAAGAGGTCCGTAACATCAACCTATCAAAACTCTGCTACTCTTGTAACCTCTTAGAAATCAAAAAACGTAGCTGTTCATTAGTTTTGTCATCTATTGACCCTATTCCAAGAGAACCAGCTATTTGCTCAAGTTTCTCACGTTCTGAATTGACAGGAGCCGTAATGTTTGGACCCGTAAAATATGACTTTGATTCTTCTACCATTTTAGCAGAGTTTTCCATTTCATTTCTAAATAATTCCTGTGCTTTTTGATATTCTCCAACTGCTTTTCCGAGCGTTTTAGACAACGTTGCTAACCTTTTTGGGTCAATTAATAAGAACAGACCCAGTAGCAATATAATTATCCATTGTGGTCCTCCAAAAGCCATTTGGAATATATAATTAAGTTAGAG
>JAFAQB010000351.1 GCA_019246625.1 Nitrososphaeraceae archaeon | reverse complement strand
TTTAAGGTATGCCTGTTTTATTCTGGTCTAAATCATATGTGTTAATATTATAATTAAAATTATCCAAAGTTCTACTGCTTAATATTTAATAGGATGAAGAAAAGACATACTAATTTAAAAGCTCTAGTATCCAATGTTGAATATAATTATTATTAAAGTAAAAGATATTATTTTAGATATGTATGCATTCTTCTACAGGTTTTTTTTCTTCGAGTCCTATTTTCTTCCCATTTATTAGCAATTACAAATGTCGCTCTAGTAATGTTAACACACATGCATAAGCCTCCAGATAGCCATTATCAAGACAATTTCAAGGTCTCAAAATACTAAAATCTCCTAACAAATAAAATCAGAACTAATTATCAGATACATCATCAATACATATATCACTCATATTATTCAAAATACTCTAGCTGATGAGAGTATTATTATTTCTCTATAGATTATTGAGACCGGACTTTCATTAGAAATAGAAATGAGAATAAAAAGAAAATAAAAAAGAAAGGTGTCGGTTAGGATTTGAGGTTGTAGTTATCAGCCAGTTTCGGTTTCATGAGATGAAGCTGTACATTCACCTGCAATAAGACAGGCATTCTGACCGTCTGTCTGATTTTGTGCATTTCTGTTACTAAGGGTGTTGGCATTAGATGCATCTGCAGCAGAGCTTGTATTACCAACCACTGAATTTGTATTTTCATTCTTAAAGTTTGGTACTACGTTTACAGTCACTGGGAACGACCTATCCTTTTTGTCTGAGTCATGACTGGATTGTGGTTGCGCCATTGTTGTTTGGTTTTGTTCTACATTGCTACTTAAATCGGTAAATGCAGTAGCTGTATTACCCTTGCCATTTTCTTGGACGGCAACATTCGATGTTTTTGATCCTGGGCTTCTATAAGTGGTATCGACTTGATTCAAATTGTTCTCTCCGCTTTTGGAGTTTTTGTTCTCGTCTGCTGTTTTTTTGAATTCTGAATGTCTGGAACTTGAGGCGTATGTGTTTTGTGATAATGGGATCATATTTAATCCCACGACTAGCATTGATGCTATCGCTGCTACTATGACGATTCCTTTAGTTGTGTGGTTCATATATTTTAGTCATTACTACAGGTGATTGTTAGTATATTTAAGGTATGCCTGTTTTATTCTGATTCAAGTAGTAGTGAACAATATTATAATTAGTTATACGCAGTAACAACTAGAATTCTATTACCTTCATTCTCTTATGTTCATTGGTCTCGTTTTTTTTGACTAATATAATCCGCCGACTATGGTTCAGATGGTTTTTTCATACAACCTGCAGGAAAATAAACAAATTTCAGAGCCAGATAGTTTTCCTTATAGACATCAACAATAATCCCAACATCAGCTAGTGAGGTAAATCATTAAAAGCATGGATGATCATCATCATCATCATAAGTTATTTGGCCAGCGAGAAGATCAGTTATACATGGAATTGAGAATATAATATCATCCTAGTTAATTTATAAATTGAATTGTTTCTTCACGTTTAAAAATTGTGCCGGTGATTTATGATACCAATAATATGATCAAATCTACAATCATTCAAAAAAATAGTTCTTCGAAGACAGCAGCAGCGGCAATATTAGTGACTATGTTATTCTTGGTCATAGGGTCAGCTTCATATCGCCAAGTATATGGCCAGGACCAACCTACCGTCGGAACGGTACGCGTTATAACACATGTCATTAACAGCCATGGTGGAACCAAACAAGCCTCAGACTTCTCAAATTGTATAGACTCCTCGCGCGGAGAGGGTTCAATTAATAATCAATGTTCCTCTGGCGACGACCAAGGTTCAACACAAAATAGCTTTGATCCTGGTCCCTATAAAGTAACGCCAAATGACATTCCAAGTGGATATACTGCGAGTTATTCAGGTGATTGCTCTGGAGTTGTCAATTCAGGTGAAATAAAAACCTGTACTATCACTTATGATGACGTCGCTACTCCGTCTCAGACGTTGACAAATAACAGCAGCAGTGGGCAGTAGTAATAACTTCAATATTTAGAGGAAATTAGGCTGCCCTAGTTTTTTCCTGGTTGGGCACAATCTTCAATTTTATCAATAAGCTGCCTTTGAGTATATTTCAATCGCAAGATTTGCTACTGGTGGACGGCTGTTTTTTGTTGAAATTGCAACAACATTGTAATTCCTCAAAACC
>JAFAQB010000099.1 GCA_019246625.1 Nitrososphaeraceae archaeon | reverse complement strand
CGATCATATTGTCGGCAAAACTGCTAACCATATTTGTATATATTTCTGTAAAATATCTTGGAGACATCCAGTTTGAGGTAAATATTTTGTTTGCTTTCTCTATATGCGGCATACATGATGACTGAAGTGAATTGATAATCTCTTTTTGTGATTCTATATAATTATCTGCTATTTCTCTTGCAGCTTGAATAGTTTGCTCCTGATATTCATTAACAGCCTGTGTATAACGAGGAATCTCTTTTCTTGCTTCATCAGTAGATCTTCTAATATTATCTTTGGTTTCATCTAATGCTCTGTTGACTGTTGCTCTTTGGTAATGGGGTGAATATTCTCTTGTTGATACTGTTTCACCGATTTCTGCTATTGTAGTCTCGTCCCTTCTCTCAGCTTTTTTAGATGACATTGTAGTCTCTTTGGTTCAATATATAATATAAAGAATATAGAGTACTATAATATAATTACCTTACAGATTTCTAGATTAATATAGCTAAAGATACTCACTACCCACAATAGGGACAAAAGATACTAAAATCTACTTAGAAACGGGTATAAAATTCTATTGTCATTAAATTACATAATATAATAGACTTTGTGATAAATTTATTTCAAGTTTTATTAGTCTTATTTTCCACCTGGCTTTATCATGAGTTCATCTTCTATTGATTGGAGTGACGTAACAAAGAAAGAAGCAAGAGGAAGTAATGATGAAGACCTAGGTGAAGTACAGGAAGTAGGTCAGAACTATGTTTTAGTACAGAAGGGAATGATAAACAAGAGACCTGTTACGTAATTATGAAAGAAAATCTCTTTATGATAGTTCACTATAGACCTGTTCTGTTGGAGTAACGTCCTATTATTAGTTCGAATTATTCTGAAATTTACCAACCCTGAGACTATATCTGAAGCATGATCGTATCTTCCAAGTCTGTTCCTAAATTTAGTACCCTTATCCCAAACTTTTTGACTCTGCTTACTGTATACTAGGTTATTACCCTTAGTCTGGAATGCTTTCTGTTGTGTTTCTTTTCCTCATCTGACAGTTCACTTTCCCTTTTCTTTCTAATTGGCAGTACAGACTTTACAGTGGGGAAATCATTCTGAACTCCCATGTATCCCAGGTAGATGTGAGTATAGTGATATTATCTTACTCCACCTTGTCTGAAGATTATATCCCTTACTTGCTTTGTAGTAGTAGTAGTAGTAGTAGTAGTAGTAGTAGTAGTCCATCCATGCTTATTTTCTAATAGTTCCTTTCTTATTCTAACAGATACATCTTTTGGGATTTCTGTAGGCCTGCCACTCTTGGATCTATTTATCCTTAAGACCATTGATGCCTTCTTTAGAGAACCTATCAAGCCAGTATAAAGCCCAAGGTCTACTCCTATGAAGTTGATCTGCGGCATGAGCAGGAAGTATATCATCATGTTTGACCATCAAAATAAGTAATAACCTTTCCCTTACGTTTGGACTGGATTCCCCTTTGTATAGATTAGTCAGTACATGCCTTGAGAATGCCAAGTATGTTAGAAAAATCAGTGTATAAGATAGCTTTTCCTATACAAACTAATAACAATTAATTAGAAAACATATGCTATTTGGTATAGACACCTTGTCAAGGCAGATGGTGAATAATACAATGGTTGCTGCAGCAGCGATGAAAGGAGAATGAACAACAATACTGACCCAAATAAGAATCCATTTATTCCTTCAGTAGTCTTTCCATTTCTGCTTGCTGTTCTGGTATTGATTGAGTTTGACTCGTCTATACATAATGGCACCGATGTAAAACCTAAATGTGAAAGCGTGACTATAGTCATCTGGAACTATTGTGGAAAGAGGCATACACAGAAAGATCCATACGGCGTGGAAAAAGCTTAAAGATTGATACTACCCTATCTGTCCACGAATTTCTCCATTTTGATGTTGTTGTGTGTGAATATTGACATAGGCTCCATGACCGTTTATCAAATGCATCAGCTCTGTTATAGAATGGCCTGTTAATGGTCCTCGAAGCTCACTAGACTTTATAGTACCTTTCGCTAATAACCCATTTACTTTGCCAGTAGGAGGAGAATTCATATTTGCATTGAACAAGCTGGCTACAACAGGTCCATTTTGCCCCTGTTTGCCGCTATGAATATGAGCTCCCATAATGGCATTGATATTTGTTACACTTATTAGATAATCCAAAGTTTGACCATCAGCAGCAAGTTGAAATTTAGCAACGCCTGTTGCTGTAGTTGTCACAGGTGGTACTTCATTCTTACCCGATAATTCAGCTACGAATTGTTGTTGAGCATAAGCAGCATTCATATAAAAATTTAGAGATACACATATCAATGACAGCAAAACTACTGCAAATCCGATTAAAGTAAAGAATCCTAGCCTATTTGTTTTTATTTTCATTTCACAAACTGGTGCCAATATATAGTATATAACTTTTTTAAGAACATCGGCTCGGATGGGACTTGCTACTTTTCGAGTTGGCTACACTATTTGATGTTGTCAGAATCTGTCTTATCATTATTATCCGAGGAGCACAAAAGAAGAAGAACAACTTCAAAACTAGGGCAACGAAAATACACCTAGCATTGTTATTGATGAGTGCTCCAATGTCTCTGGGTCTCTGCAATAATCCAGCCCTTTTGTCATGGCAGCCAGCAGTAAAGCCCGAATTATATTGCGGAGTATGTTGATGAGTGCAAATTGCGCCATCCCTGTAGCCCTGCATCCACTGTGTATTATTTTGGATGGAACCGTATATCTCTGTACTCAGAGTGCAGCACCATCAATACAGCAGCCAGATTGTACCACAAACCCTAACGATCCTGCATGTTCTACTCA
>JAFAQB010000391.1 GCA_019246625.1 Nitrososphaeraceae archaeon | reverse complement strand
GAACTCTAGCC
This sequence comes from Nitrososphaeraceae archaeon, assembly GCA_019246625.1. Lineage (GTDB taxonomy): Archaea > Thermoproteota > Nitrososphaeria > Nitrososphaerales > Nitrososphaeraceae > Nitrososphaera_A. Next base: position 2,305 of record JAFAQB010000391.1, on the reverse strand, counting down.
GTTTTTGATGCTATCCTGATGTACAACACTCATAGCTTTAGTTCCATTTGACAGATGCTTTTTAATTAATATAGTCAACTTATCGATTGAAAACGGCTTTGGTATAAACTCATCTATCATTGGCTTTGTAGATGATGTAGGAGATAAAGCATGATGATGAATTGAATGATAATAACGATAATTCTAAATCATCGGTTCAAAACAAGTCATAAGGAATACCTTGTGACATTTGAATTTATTTCCTTTACTTTTCTTACAAACTCAAAACCATTCATTTTTGGCATTAGCAAATCTGAAATAATTAGCTGATGTGTGTTTGAGCTTGCCTTGTAGCGTTCTAATGCAATATTTGGTTTTGTAAAACAACATGTGTTAAAGCCATATTGCTGAAGCCGTCGCTTGACTACTGAGAGTATATCAATCTCATCATCAACTATTAGTATTGAGGTTGTATTAGTATTGAGGTTGAATGAAATACGAGGATGATAGCTGCTATTATTATTAATAAGGCTATTAGCAACATTGTCGAACATATTTAAATTTGCAGACCTCTTAGAAAAAGTGGCAATACATTTATTTTGTCCCTGTCGCATACAGGGCATCTGGAAATTGTTTTATCATTTTTTAAAGTTAGATCTGATGTAAATAATAATAATGATATTATTGATGAAGCACACCAGAAACATGACTCACATATCAGAAAATGCTTTTGTTTGTCATGGTTATTTCTACGGATGGGATTTTCAATGGTATTACTGGAAATTAGATATGCGCCCATATAACATCCTTATACCTGCAGAAGAAGGTAGTATGTTCTTCTAGTACCATATTCCTTCTATCTTTACTGAATATATACACGTTATGGTTTTTACCCAAGAATTACTTTGCAATTTGGTTTTTTACCTATTTTTAATGTCTTTTACGCTATCAATATCTATAACATAACATACATATGAGTTAATGCATCGTATTTAAAACCCGTTTAGGTATATACGTCAAAATAATGAAATGACAACCCTGATTTTCAAAGTCAGAGGTACTTGTGTTCTTTATCATTAGGAGAACTATTCTAAACATTTTATACAAATATTAGCCGTTAATTCAAGTAAGTTTTTATTCGTTAGAATAAGCGATAAGATAAATAGATTGAAAAGTCTGAGAAAGATAGATGTTGGAATTTTGATAATGGTGTTATTGTTTGGTTTTTATGGCCAATTTGTTATTATTAATCAATCACAAGCGATAGTAAAAGACACGTTAAATGTATCTTTATCCAGTAACAATAACACCGCTAGTATAATCGTCAGCAATATTAGCAACATAACTCAACCCTTCCGACTTTCTTATGGAATGCTTATTAACGATTCATATTCTCTGACTCAGAGTTATCAAAAAGAGATTGGTAAATGGCAATCAAAACAATATGATAACAAAACAATGATTTTGATCACTGATAAATATTTGCCAAAATTTCAAAAATTAGTTAATAGAGCAGCATCTTTGCAGCCTACCACTTCAAAATATTTACAAGCAAAGGATTTGTACATCAAATCACTTCAATCTGAAATTGGGAGCTACATGCACTTTAGAATCTTTTTAGTTACGGGCAGTAGAACAGAAGATGATACATCAACACAACTTTTGTCCAATGCACTAAACTATGAGATTAAATCCTTTGCTGCTTTTGATAATAGAACTGTAACGGATACAGATAACAACTATGGAAATGGATCCTTCATGCCTACATGATAGAACTATTAGAATTAGCCATTGTGTGGTTGGATCGAGATTTGCTTAAATCCTTCTCACACGTATAACGGATGTGCAGAAAAGGTGGATGGTAAATGAATCAACTAAAAAAAACACATGCATATAAATGAACATCCTGGTATAACATATAGACAGCTTTTACGACTATCAGGTTTTGCAAATGGGGCACTCTCTTTTAATTTAAAAAAGCTTAAAAATGAAAGCTAGTAAAAGCCAAAAAATTAGGATACAATACAACAAGATATTATCCTATAGCAATCAAGATTATCGAGTCTGATGTTTTGGGTCACCTTTTGGATTCAACTCGCAGAACAATCATACTCTTCTTGCTTGAACACGGTAACTACAGGTTCAAAGAAATGTACATTTTATATATAGAGCTCCACTATATATAAAAAAATATATATCAGTTCACTACGTTGTTTCAGCTTCAACGTCTTGAACATGCATGCATTATCTCTGTTCTCAGAGTAGGTAGAAACAATCAATTTTATCGGTTAAAGAATAAATCAAGGATTGTCAGAATAGTCTCAAA
>JAFAQB010000386.1 GCA_019246625.1 Nitrososphaeraceae archaeon | reverse complement strand
AATTACTTTAATCATAGTTATGATATTCTTAAACCATCATCATATAAAGTATCAGCAATATTAATTGACAAGTATATGACCTATAGAACTTCAATTGTTATAACACTTTCTGTTGTTGGCATGATTCTTTTTACAATTTTATCTGCTACTAATGTAATATATGCTCAGCATGTAACAACAACTAATAAGCAGCAAGTGCCACCATCATCATCACCATCATCATCAATTTCAAAATCACATACTGTAAAAATAACCTCTCCTGCAAAGGGTCAACAAGTACCAATAGGTAAAGATCTTGTAGTGTCTGGTATAACAGGTGATACTAGTAGTACAGCAACGTCTGATTGCCAAGCGTATGTTATTGTAAATGGCGTAAAGCCATATCAACAAGCAAAAGGTACTGGCCAAGGTGGAGCAGCAGATTATTCAAAGTGGAACTTTGTACTTACTTCTAAATATACCACTATAAAACCAGGACCAGCTAATAAAATTACAGCTAAATACATATGCAGTAATAATCCAAGTGTACCATCGTTTTATAGCGTAAATGTTACTGGGGGAGCTATGATAACATCAGTAGGTGCTTCCCATGCTGTTAATCCAACATCAATGGCAATACGGGAGCTCCCAAAACAAAATGAGCCGATAATAACAACAAATAATCCTAGTGTTGGTGGGAACGGTACAATAACATCAGCTTACCCAGGGTTGCACCCACCTGATCTAATTTACCTTGGCACAACTAAACTGCCTGGTCTTAGTCAGAAGCATCTTGATGTGCCCGTGAATAAAGACGTCAATACTCTTATAGCGCCTAGCAAATCGACGAATCAGGATAGAAGTATAACTAGCATTAATACTAACTCAGAATTTGATCCAAATATTTTCCCATTCGGGCCTTAAACTCGGATCAGCACAGATAATGCTTTAAAGCCGCATTTTTTATGTATGATCAACCCATTTGAGAAATTACATGTCTACGAGGAACATTAGAAACGGAGCTTCCTTTGAAGTGACCATAGAAGTAAAAGTAGTTAGTGTTAAGTTAGTAACTCTCGACGACAAGGTAAATCATCATCTAGGTAATAGGTATTGCTAAACTAGAAGGAGGTTTCGCAATATTACGTATCTTTATATAGACTAGCTATGATGGTGATCAAATAAGTACTCGATATAAAGTGGAGTAATGCATAACTAATAGAAGGAAAAGAGTTGTTAACTAGCGCAAAAGGCCATATTTTGACATGGGTGGTATGATCTCTATATGGTAACTAGCTAGATTTCAATATTTGCGATACCTTTTTATATATCTTGTCGTCGAGCCTGACGATATAAGATATTTTGGGAGTCTTTTTATATCACACAATGAATTATCATTATTGGCATTAACTTTGAATATGAGATGTAAACAGAAAGATGATATGATAATAGTGTCATCTTCTTCTGATCATACGTTTGATAAAATATATGTGTGCACTACATGCAATGGCAGAGGCTTTATCTTAAGGGCCGATGAAACAGGCTATACAGAAAAGACATTCATCGAGGAATGTCCTGAATGTAATTCTTAATATGCTTCTGTGTATTCAGTGAGGGTTTAGTATATTTCGTCCTACGCTGCAATAGATCAGATAAATTAAGGGAATGTTATCCGATTATTTTTACTAGTCTAAAAGTTACATGATTATTATTCCTTTGTTTTGTTGGCAGATTTCCTGTTTGAGTCGCAGTTTTCCCTTTGACATGGTGTTATGCGGCTTTGTCCTAAGAATACGGCCGCAACAAGGACATCTGATTCCATTCCATTGCAAAAACATTTCACATTCTGTACATCTCTTGTGACCATTACTGTAATAACTTCCTTCATATGATGACTTGTGAGCTTTATACTGTTGACAGACGTCTTTACAATAAAACCTCAAATTTTAATTTTCCTAAGATCGTTATGTGTTCCTTTTTTCAACACTTCTTTTGGCTGCGATTTTTGAAACCTATTCCATACTAAGATCTTGTTTTGTTCTTTCTCTCTATTACACAATTTCACAAAATGCTCCATTTTATTTTAAATCTTAAATTCAATTAACCTTAAAAACTTTTGACTTTGTTCAAATTTTTCTTCTTAGCCAAAGAAGATGGTATTACCGAAGAGAAGACTGGAGAAGTCTCGGAATTCATAACATGAGATATAGTATTTAATAGGAAAAGGTTATGTTTGATGTTAGGTTGCAATTGAGCAGATTGCAACCAAGTTGGTCATAAGAGTCAACAGATAATACATTGTGGATAATAATGGCATCTGTATTTCTGTTGGAAGTAACACGTTGCTTCTAGCTGAAGAACAGTTTATGCAAGTTGGTTATAGAATAGGATAAGCAATTTTTCTTTGCTAGCATCAGTGGTACTTTGTATTCTCAAGCATGTAAATCCTTAACATCGGAACTTAATTACATCATTCGAGAAAAGTATCACTTTGAAACAGCAGTCCAATATGTTATAGTATTGAATGCTTTGACGATTGTTTTCTTTATAGAAAAAATATGTAAACTAGATGTGATCTATCATTTGAGTGTGTTTGTTGCAGATGTGCGTAGTGAAATGATTTTCAGAGAATGGCTAAATAGTAGAGCCATTAAGTCGATAACGATCTTATACTATAAATTTTTTTAATGACACAGTAGTATAGGTATAGTGATAAAAATAATAATAAATTAGATACGGAGGAATTTATTTATTAAACTTCAATCCTGGTCACATCAGGATTGTATCTGTAGAGTTCGCCTGCTTCTTTGTCTGCTGTCTTTATAATTAGTCATAGAAGGTTGGCTACCACTACCTAATCCGCACATAAATCCACCTACTTTTATTTCCTACTTTGACTTTCTATATCAATTCCTTTCTTCTTTCATAACAAATCTTGCTATGGAAAATCCCCTACAGTGGTGGCTAGGTATAGATTATTGTAGCTCTATCTGGTCATTCATCATATATGATTCAAGTTATTTGTCATGTTTACGTATAGTATTGGTTGTTGCTACTGTGAGGTAGTAACAACGTAAGGATTTTTGGAATAAAAGTCAGCGTAATTTTCTTCATACTCTAGAATTATTGTTATCAACACAACAAATATTTGTACTAAATAAATATTATATATACATTGACCAATCATCCATTTGGACCACTTCTATGACATTAGCTGAATTTAGAATCTGAACTGTGGCCATATGGTCATGCTATTATAGGATATCAGAATTATCGTATATCCTATTGTGTATGTATTGATAATGTTTTTAGATAAGAGCGTACATGTTATACCAACCATGACATTGCCAAAAGGATTTAAACCAAAAGTTAACAAAAAGGAAAAAGGAGACAAGTCTACAAACATTACAGTTAAAGAAAATAATAATAGTACAGATTCAAAAGATATTAAAGTCACCACTTCATCAGCAGATGATTTTATAAATAAACAAGAAAATAAAATAGTAACTGATAATGTCTCACCCAAACAAGAAATAACTATTGAAGATATGCCGGTAGATGAAAAAGATGACGCTATTATTACTGCTGTTACCACTACTCCAACGCCGGAAGGAGAAGTTCAATCAGAAACTGAATTGAAGGTTCCCCTACAGGAAAAAGACAAAGAAGTTCAATCAGAAACTGAATTGAAGGTAATGTCTTCTTATGCTCCACCTCTATCGTCTTCTTCGACACCAGAAGATGAATTACATACTACTTTATCATCAAAGTCAACAGAAGATTATCCACAGAATAATAACGTCGAGGAGAGAGAAAAAATACAAAACATAGCAAATCATAGTGATGTATTGCTCGATGAAATTAAAAATAATATTGAAAGATCTATAGATGAGTCACGGAGTCAGATTCCACGTTACACCCAGATAATAAATGAATCCCAAGAACAAGTTATTACATCTGCTAGAGAAATAGCAGATAATTATATAGAATCACAAAAAGAGATTATCAATTCATTCCAATCCTTATGGACCCAATTTGCACAGAATATGTACAAAATCCATTATGGATGGTGGATATCTCCACGAAAGATGATAGAAGTATATTCAAGGATTGTTAACAACTTCGCAGATAATATCATTGCAGCAACGAGGTTAGTAAACAATGCTGCATATGCAAATATGGAGGTATTTAAGAATTCCATACAACAAGCAAAAGACAATGCTAAAGACCTAACCAGAATTCAAATCAATGCAGCAAGAACATTTGAACAGAATTTAAATAATAGCAGTAATGCCAAGAGAGAATATCCTGAGCAAATACCCAAGGAAGACGTTTCAGGAGAGATTGAAAAGGTCATAAGTGAACAAGGTGGAGTAGAAGGCCAGAGAAAGGAAGTAAATGTAGAAAGTTATTCAAAGACTGCATCTTTAGGACAAATATTAAAGGATCTTGATTTTCCTGCAAATAAAGATAAGATAATCCAATTTGTACAACAGCAACAACAAAATCCAAATGAAGGCGATCTAATATCGGTTCTTCAAAGAATAGCAGATAGAGAATATAGAAATGTTTCTGACGTTACTAAAGCTGCTGGATTAGTTTATTAATATATTAATAACTATACATAGGTGTGGTAAACGTATATTTGGTCTGACATCCTCACCACACTTAAAAGGTGTAGACGTTCTGCATGAGGTTGGTAACTAAAACCTATTCCTACTGTACAACTACGCGACCAACCAGATAATTCACCAACCAGCAAAGCAGATTTGGAAAGACTTGGGCCAAAGGCACAGGATGAGTTCAATTGAAACCACTATACCATTTCTCATAATTACGCTGACATACCTCCGACCAGATAGTATATCTCCAGTATTATATATTGCACCAATATATGATGATTCGTCGATAGTATCAAGACCCCTTCTATTTAATGGAGTGATTATTCTGTGGGATTCCGTTACCGCATGTAGCGTGTTAGGTTGTTTTCGTTATTGGATTTTTCCTTCTGCCATAGAGGATATCAAATAACAAACATTTTTTCATTATTACTCTTAGTTTTTCTAAATTTTTATGACAGCCATAACGCAAAGATATTCCATTATCCAAACTCTATATTTCTTTACATGTCAAGGCTTGCTTTATAGTTGTAATATTATTTTCCTTGCATATCCATTGAATGATTTAGCATGGTGTACCTCTGGTCTTAGACCTTTGTTGTCTTTGATACTTGTATTACGCATTTGGCATTTAAACTTGTCACGCTTTAACACTGCAATACGCCAGTTTAGAT
>JAFAQB010000181.1 GCA_019246625.1 Nitrososphaeraceae archaeon | reverse complement strand
ATTATTAATCATTATTTCCTGTTCTTTAAATTCATTATTATACTTGGATACTTCTCCTGTATGTTTATTTTTTAACTGGAGGTATGTTATTTTATAATCAATTGCTCCATTTTATTTGAAAACAAAACCACAATTCGCTAAAGCCTTTTGCGTTCTAGATATTGGATGGCTTTAAGACATCGTAGTAGTTTCTTAGTAATAGTCAATGTTCAATTTAGGTTTACTATGCATTATTTGTAATGTTAAACTTACTAAACCATGGCAAGGATAGTTATGGAAATTTACATATTGCAGTATCCTCAAATGAACGTCATGCTACAAATACTAAAAGTTTATTCCAAATACTATAAGTTTAATTGGAATACGATCTATTGCTTAGTTTGGTTTTGTTGTTTTAATAACTGTGATTGCTGTACTGGTAGCTGGAAAAAAGGAAACCCCCCACTTCCAAGTGCAAATGGCATTTGTCCATCCCATCTGCCAATAGCTTTCCACTGCAGATACTGCGGGCTTTGCCTTAATTGTTCTGTAATAAGTCTTATTGCTTGTGATTCTCCTGTGGCATTGGCTACATTTGCTCTCGCCTGTGCCTGAGCGCGAACAACTGTCTGATTGGCAACGACCTGTATCGCCTTTAGATTGTTCTGCTCAGTCAAATACTTTTGGAACGCTACGACTTTTGATTCTACTTGATTGGCGAAAGCTTGCGAGAATTGAAAATCAGTTATAAACACATTTTCAACTAATATGTCTCTTGAAGATAGTGTATTACTTATGGCTTGAGCTATCGTGGCTTTTGCAGTTTCCCTTTGCGTTATAAGTTGTTCTGCGTTGAACTTTGCTACACTTGCCTTAACGGACTCTTGTATCGTAGGTGCTATTATTCTATCACTGTAGTCTTCACCTAGCTGCTGATAGATGATGTTTGCTTTATTTGGATCGACATGGTAGTTTAATGCTATGACTGTAGCTACTTCTTGCAGGTCGTTTGAAGCAGCTGAAGCATTAGCTTGGAACTTTAATGTACGTACTTCTAGCTGTATTACCTGTTCAGCGAATGGTATTATAAAGTGTAATCCTTCCCCTAATACTCTATTCTCAACTGCACCAACGTAGAGAACTACCCCTCTGTGTCCTGCTTGTACTACAACTGCAGATTCTGACATGATTAAAATTATAACAATAAAAGTCACTATTCCTGCTATAATCTTCAATTTATTAGAGCCCAGAATAGACCTAGATGGTATCATAACACTATCATTTGCATCATTATTGACTATGAAAGCTATATATTCTTACTATTTCCAAATGTTTTGGACCTCACAAGTCATAAAGCATAATTATCAGCACCATCTTCAAAGCAGATATACGCCATCTATATTCGAGTAATAGCAGTTTTTTAATAGTATCTTGGATAGAAAAGGGGTTTCTAGATATTGTATGGGCATCTATCTCGAGCTTCTAAGATGGTCTGTCCTGGTTATCTTTTAACTCTAATCTCTAGATCTCGATTTATTTCCAAACATGAGGTAAATTTTTCTTTAACAAATCAACCATTTGCTACTATGATAAGGTGATTTGATTTATTATTGGAGTATGGGTGAAAGAACTTGCCGATGTATCTTAGCCCATCCTCCAGTCTGCGTCTATAACACGATCCCGTAATCTACACGTGGCCATATGGTGGTGGGATAACAATATTTGACTGATAATTCTGGCAAGCAGTAACTTCATTAGTCATGTTTGGTTTATATTGTGAAAGCCTGCTGCTTCTACCATCAAGCAGAATGGAATCATAGGTTATATTTGTAATACCTAATGTATATAAATTCAGGTTTTGTGAATACAATTACATTTATAGTATATTTTGATCAAGGCAATAATATTCACGTATTCATAAAGCTTTATCTATTTTGAACATGACCATACTTCCATTTCAAGATAACATTGAATAAATTTTTGGTAATGAATTACCGTATCGATAGCTTGTATGCGAGTGGCCATCGTCGAACTCCTCATAGTGATGCTTTATACCCATAGTTTCGAGCTTCGAGTGAAGAATCCTTGCTCCCCATTGGATATTGAATTCATCTTTTGTTCCACAGTCAAGATAAATAAATTTTAGCCTTTTTAAATTCTTCCTATACTTCTCAATCATTTTAGATGGGTCCCAAGATAACCATCGATTCCATGTATCTTGTAATATTTCCCCTGTATTGAGGTCAAATGGTAGATCGACACCCATCTCATTTGAATATGGATTTGGGGAGTAATGAGCCGCCATTGCAAATACATTCAGAGGAGGTCCATCCTCCTTGTTGTGATGGTTTTGTTTCTTCCAGAAATTATCAAGCCATTTTTTTGGACTATTGTCGTATTGTCTATAAGATCCAAGAGCTTTTGGAAAATCCGGTAGATAACAATATTCAAATGCAGCATCGCCAGAATGATCTGATAATGCATTAAATATATCTGGATGTCGTATCCCTAATATGAGAGAACCATATCCGCCAGAAGAATGTCCAAATACTGCCCGTGCAGAGCTATTATAGTTCTTGTCAACAAAAGAAACAATTTCTTTTACTATATAGTCTTCATATCTTCCTGTTGCTGACGAGTTCAGGTATTGGTTTCCCCCAAACCTTGTAAAGCAATCCACTAAAACCAAAATCATTGGACCACACTTTTTCTCCGAAATCAAACGATTCATTATCTCTTCAATATTTTCCCCTAGGGGATCTGCGTTTAATAGTGTCCTTCCTTGACTACCAAAACCTGGGAGTCCAAACGCCGTGATATACCCTTTTGAATAAGATTGAGAGTATCCTGGAGGGAGATATATTATTACATCTCTCGTATATGGATCTTTTAATGGATTAGATTTCAGAATTTTGCTTTCGTGCCTGTGTATTATTATTTTTCCTTTCATACTAGTCAGTTAGTTAGTTAACCATTGCTATTATAATATACTGATTTCCTTATTTTAATGCTGTTACCTATTTTCATTCTCACATCTTAGTTGAGATATTCCCATCTCTTGTTCTAACATCACTTATGGTTTTTGTACATTATACCTGGATTTAATGAATGATTGTAGACATTTCAAGTTCTAAAACAAGACCTTTCAATTTTAAAGAAAACTATTGATGGACCGTAAAATATATGAAATATAGGAAAAGTCAGAAATAACTGTTTTCATTCTCTTAATATACTGGTTTATTCATCTCGTTTTGTGCAACCTGTATTATTGGCTATGGCAGTATCGGCTCTATGCCAGAAGATTACTTTAGAAGAATTTCAGTATAAATCGCAGATCGCTTGCAAGACAGATGCAAACTGTGTTTTAGAATATTTGGTTAACAATGGGATAGGAAAAAATCTCCGGAATGGCTATTCATTCTCTAGAGTGGACAGGCTGAAAGTTGCAATACTTGCACTTCAAAGTGGAAATGACATTGGAGTGATTTCAAAATCTTTAAGCTGGCAAGACTTTGAGGAGTTTGCCTCCAGACTTCTTAACCTATCTGGATACGTGGCTGAGTGCAATGTGCGATTTTCAAAGCCCGATAGAATCCAGATTGACGTAGTTGGAGTCAATTATAATTCTCAATTAGCTATTGTAGTTGATTGCAAACATTGGCAGAGAAACAATCTTTCATCTATAACTTATTATGCAAGAAAGCAAGCTCACAGAACGTCCTTACTATTACTTCATAGAAGAAAAAAGATTTCTCAAGCTGTTCCTATAATATTGACTCTTTATCCTGTGGATATGAAATTAGTTGATGGTATCCCTATCGTACCTATAATTAAATTCAATTCCTTTATCGAGAATGTTGCACTGTATCTTTCAAAGGTTAAAGTCATATATTAACAGTATTCCTGTTCCCTAATAGATAAACTAGCAATTTTCTCTAATTAATTAGAGCACTCATCATAGCTGCCTACTAGTGTACAGACCTGTACCCAGAAACAATCCGTATGATGACATAACTGCGTTACCATATCAAAAGGTCTTGTCTTCCTTGGATAAGGCTTATTAACTTTCCTTTACTAATACGTTCTGATGTTTTTAGTCTAAATATATGGTATGATATTTTAATAAAAAATAAAGTAGACAATTAGTCTTATTCTCTATAAGTTCATTTGGTGAACTGCTTTCAATGTGGATTGACTTCACCAACAATAACAAACATGTTAAAAAAGGACAAAATAAAAAATTATTAGGTTGTCCGTCCTGTCACAATTCCAGATATGTAATACTTACAGAAAACATTAAAGACAAAATTTATCATTATCGTGAATTATATTGCCACTTTTGCAATATAGTATTCTCGCCAACTCATGCAGTAACCCCTATAGAATTGAACGAGTGAGCGAAATCCGTCAGCAGTCGTTCAAAATGCTCATCATATGCATGAAATCTGTGTCTATGGGTCGCTAGTCTACTTTCTCTGTGAACCCCTTCAATGGAAGTAGGATGCCTACCATGGATTCTATCAATACAATATAGCCATAGCATTAGTTTTTCTTCTTCATCTTCTTTCCATTTCTTTAAAGCGACTGCCATATTTCGTTCTATAAGTTTTGCTGATGATACACTGTTTCCTCAAACATTTCAATCTACAGCGTAGGCATCAAATGAGATTACTCTAAGCAATGGTAAGACATTAGAACCTAGACCAACCACGTTAACAGTGAACAAAATTGCTTCAAAGAACACTCTAATAGTAAATTTGCATAGCTTCAATGACAAATATTTGCTAAGTAGAAGCCTTAAGGGTTCGTCTAGCAAGACAATAGAAAACACTAAAGATCACACGAAATTCTCTCTTGCTGGTGTTATTACCATTAACAAACAAACATCCTATCCTGTTATTTCTAACCTTACTGAAACTACAAATAAACAGATAACTATTAGCAATACTAAAAATTTGGGTAATTTCAAAGCATCAATTGAATTTTCTCCACCTTCCGGTGGCGAAGCGCCACTCGCAGGAACATGAATACAAAAAACCGACTAAGGGAAGGCGGATAGAAAACACTAAAATATTAAATAATTGCAGTTGTAAGAAATGCCTACTGCATATATTTTAGTGAACTGTACCCTGGGCTCAGAAGAAAACATCATAAGTGAAATTGCAAAACTAGTCGGTGTAGAGGAAGTAAGAGGAACATATGGAGTACATGATATATTTGTCAAAGTAAAGTCAAATAATACAGAGGCAATGAATCATACCATAACTAACAAAATAAGAAAGATACCAGGAATAACCTCAACAGTGACTTTGGTAGTTATTGAGGAGCAAGGTGGGAGAGGCTAGGCAAGTCTGTTTTGCCATTGTGGAATAACAACATATGTCTTGGTATCAATGGTATAATATTTGCCAATGATCCAAATCAAACATCCAGTAGTCAAGGTCAAATTAATTGCTTGCTAGAAAAGGGCACTGCTAAGGAGACTTCAAACCAACCCGACTTTCAAAAGCACAGTGAGAGACTAAATTGCAAAAGAAGTGGCGCCGCTGCTCGCATTATCACAATCTAACAGAGGAAACCTAACGCTAAACCTTTGGGTTTGTATGACAATGCAAGTTTCATTCTGATGTAACAATCACTTTCATTGCGTCTTTTGCTTCGTGTGCACACCTTATTGCTTCATCGGCACTATTAATGCCAAAACGATGAGTTATTAATGATTTTACATCAATTTGCCTCTCAGTAATCAATTTCAACGCCTGGTTTGTTTCTATCTCTGAGGAAGCATAGCATGGGATAAGAGATTGTTCGCTTGAATATATCTTGTTAAGATCAATAGGAACTTCAGTACCTTTCGATGGAACTCCGAAAAGCATGATCTTGCCTGCCTTTCTTGTTATCTCAACAGATTGGATTAGTGCCCTTTCATTTCCCGTGGCAACAATTGATACGTCAACACCTCTGGTCCCTGTGAGACTTTTTATTTTATGCGGTATATCTTTTTCTATAGGATTAAATGTTTCAGTGACTCCATATTTTTTTTTTGCAAAATTCATTCTAAAGTCGTTTACATCGAGTACAATGATTTTCCCAGCTCCAAATGCTTTTGCAAGCATTACATGCATCATCCCTGCTGGACCTGCTCCTATTACTGCAATATCGTCGCCTTTCTGGAAATTGCACTTGTTTAATGATCTTATACAACAGGCTAATGGTTCTATGAGTGAGGCTTCGTCAAACGTTATATTGCCAGGTAATTTTATAAGTCCTCCACGAGAGACATTCCACTCAGGCACTAGGATTTGTTCTGACAGGCCACATGGAGTTATGTTACTTTTTTGGTACATATCACACATAGTATAATCTCCATGTCGACAAAAGTGGCACGAATAACATGCAACGTGGTGATGAATGAAAACACGATCTGCCGGATCAAGGTCCTTCACAGATTTACCTACACTTATTATCTCTCCTGAAGGTTCATGTCCAAGTTTGGCAGAAGACATTCCATATTGACCGTATACTTTCTCGAGATCGGAACCACATACTCCACATGCATGCATTTTAATAAGAACATCTCCATCTCCCATTAATTTTGGAGCTGCTACTTCATTAACCGAAATCAAGCCTTTGCCTTTTACAGAGACAGCTTTCATCATCAATAAATTAAATTCGAGTATAACAAATACGTTTGGTTAATGCTGAGTAGTGGTATCTGCGTTAAAAAGTGCATGATGGTAATTGAGTGAGTCTATCCTATTCAGAGAACTGTTGAATGATTTTTGGTATATTCTAGTTACGTAAAGTATACACCTAAAGATATATGGTGAACCTGATGATGACAACAATATATGTATAATCATATTCATCACTGCGTTTCGATAAATTTTGGCTTTCTCAGGGCAAATCTTTATAAATTGTGTCATTGCAAGTTAACAATAATGCCTTGGGCTAAAGGTGAAAAGTTTTGTATAACTTCTCCCTAGGATACTACTGCAACTGCGTTTGTGTGCTGCTGCTCTAGGTCAAAGTAGTGTGTAGTTTTGGCAGGGCATTTATATAAAAATAAAAAGGTGGAAATATATAAATGGTAGAAATGACGGGTGCAAAAGCACTAATTTGTGCCCTTGAAAAGGAGGGCGTAGATGTGGTTTTCGGACTTCCAGGCGGAGCAAATCTTCCTATCTATGATGCCCTAGTGGATGCATCTGCTCTTCGTCACATTCTTGTCCGTCATGAACAGTCAGCTGCCCACATGGCTGATGGCTATGCAAGGATAAAGAGAAAGGCAGGAGTGTGTTTTGCTACTTCTGGTCCGGGCGCTACCAACCTTGTTACAGGCATTGCTACTGCATATTCTGATTCTTCACCAATAGTTGCTGTAACTGGTCAAGTGCAATCATCTATGATAGGAAAAGACGCTTTCCAAGAAACGGATATAATTGGTGTTGCTAACCCCTGCACAAAATATGCTTTCCAACCAAGGACAGCCAGCGAAATCCCAGAAACAGTAAAAAAATCATTCTATATCGCGGAAAGTGGAAGACCCGGACCTGTTCTGATCGACATTCCTAAAGATGTCCAACAGGAGAGTGCAGATATGACATTCCCTGAACTGATTAAGGTAAGAGGTTATAACCCAGTTGTGGATGCAGATCTATCTCAAATAGGAAAAGCCGAACAAATTTTACTCAAAGCAGAAAGACCTATTATAATGGCTGGAGGTGGGGTAATACTTTCAGGTGCTTTTTCAGAGCTACAGGCGCTTTCAGAATTGTTGATGATTCCTGTGGTGACCACTTTTAAAGGTAAAGGTGCATTTCCTGAAAATCATCCTCTTGCTATGGGGCCGATCGGGATGCACGGACATGCCGAGGCAAACAAGATAATCCTTGAAGCTGATTGCATAGTTGCAGTAGGCGCTAGGTTTTCCGATAGGTCTGTAGGAAGGTTCGATGAATTTGGAAAGGGGATGAATATCATACACATGGATGTCGATCCAGCAGAAATTGGCAAGAATAAATCTGTTGATGTGGCAGTTATAGGCGACGTTAGGTCATCATTGAGAACTCTTATCAAAATGCTCCCTAAGAAAATCGTAAGAAACGATACAGATACTCCGTGGATGAAACGAAGAAAGGAGCTGATCGATTATTACGCAGAAGCACTTAAAGACTATTCAAGAGAACTGACTGCTAAGAAAGCACTAAAAAAATTAAGAGAAATTTTACCTGCCAATGCAATTACAACTACAGAGGTAGGCCAATGTCAAATGTGGACATCATTGCACTTTGATGTAATTTCGCCCGGAACTTTCTTCAGCTCAACAGGATTGGGAACGATGGGATTCGGATTTCCAGCTTCCATAGGTGCAAAGGCAGCGAGACCTGTAGTGCCGGTAGTTGACATTGCAGGTGATGGCTCATTCAATATGACAGAAAATTCTCTTGCCGTGTCTGTCCTCGATAACCTTCCAGTAATCGTGTTTTTAATGAATAATTATATGCTTGGAATGGTGGCTCAATGGCAGCGAACATTTTACAATAGAAGATACATGGGAGTACACCAACACAACTGCCCTGATTATACAAAGATAGCAGAAGCATATGGAGCCCAGGGAATCAAGGTGCAGTCATTAGAAGAATTAGAAAAGGCAATCAAATCTGCACTCAAAACTGAAGTAGCGACTGTGATTGACATTCCAATTGATCCAGAGGAAGACGTTTACCCCTTTGTGGCGCCGGGTACGGGTCTAAAAGATATGGTTACCGGAGCGTGACATTGAAACTATGTCTACCGCAACGGCAACTACTACTACTACTACTATAGCAAATGGAAAGATTACGCCTTTGTATATATTATCTGCTCTAGTAGAGGACAAGCCGGGAGTATTATTTAGAGTAACAAATCTTTTTAGAGCTCGAAACTTTAACATTGAAAGTATAACAGTAGGATCCACTGAACAAGCAGATCTGTCGAGGATGACAATTACTACAAAAAGTGATGAAAAAACATTAGATCAGCTTGTCAAACAGCTTAAAAAACTGATTGATGTAGTAGAGGTGAAGGTACTTGATACAGGCAATACGGTTTATCGTGAACTTGCATTAATTAAAATGAGAGCCGGCGATCCAACTACACGCATGGAAATAACAAACTTTGCATCCATATTTCGAGCAAATATACTTGACATAGGGAAAGAGACTATTATTGTAGAACTTACAGGGACACCTGATAAAATAGATGCATTTAAAAATCTAGTAGATCATTATGGGATCACGCAATTGGCAAGAACAGGTGTTTCAGCCCTCCCAAGAGGTGTGGAAGTTTAATTGTTAGATTACAGTGAAAAAGTAAGAATTTTTGACACAACTTTAAGAGATGGAGAGCAGACACCGGGAATATCCATTACTCCTGAACAAAAGGTCCAGATTGCCATTAAACTTGATGATTTGGGTGTTGATGCAATTGAAGCGGGTTTTCCAATAGTTTCTCAGGGTGAGATGGAAGCAATTAAAACTATATCTGTACAAGGGTTAAATGCTGAAATATATGGCCTAGCGCGCACAGTTGAGACAGATATTGATGCTGCAATGAATTGTGGATTAAAGTTTGTCCACATCTTTATCGCGACCTCTGATATTCACATGCAATATAAATTAAAGATGAATCGCCAGCAGGTTCTTGAAAAAGCTATATGGGCCACTGACTATGCAAAGAAACATGGGATGCAGGTCGAATTTTCAGCAGAAGATGCTACGAGGTCAGATCGCAAATTTATGATAGAAGTTTTCAAGGCAGTTGCTGGCGCTGGCGCCGACAGGTTGGATATTCCTGATACTGTGGGCTACGCCACTCCGCAATATATTGGCGAACTCGTCAAAGATGTGAAGGAGGCAACAAAAAAAGTTCCAATTAGTATGCATTGCCACGATGACTTTGGCCTGGCTGTAGCTAACACAATTTCTGGGATAAATGCTGGAGCTTCTTGTGGCCATGTGACAATAAATGGCTTAGGAGAACGAGCAGGAAACGCATCTCTTGAGGAGTTTGTGATGGCGCTCCAATGTCTATACAATCGGAGACATGGCATTAAAACAGAGCTGCTCTATGAAACGTCGAAGTTTATTTCTAACGTAATGGGAATAGTAGTCCAACCAAATAAAGCAATAACAGGTGAAAACGCATTTGGCCATGAATCCGGAATTCACACCCATGGTATCATAAACAATCCACTTACTTACGAGCCAATCAGTCCAGAACTAGTCGGAAGGAAAAGGTGGCTTCAAGCTGGGAAGCATGCCGGTGCTCATGGTATCAATGCAATGTTAGAAGACTTTGGGATCAAACCTGAGAAAGAACAGTTACGGGATATTGTGGAAAAACAAAAAAAACTTGCGGATAAAGGAAAATCTATAACAACTGCGGATCTTTTATCAATAGCTGGTGACGTGATGCATAATAGCAAGTTTGAAGAAAAATTCAAGCTATGTGATTGCCATATTATAACTGGAATGAATATCATACCAACTGCTGTGGTTAGACTAAGCACTGATGGTAAAGATCTCATTGCATCAGAAATAGGCGTTGGTCCTGTGGATGCAGCATTAAAAGCCATACAAAAGATAGCAGGAGAAATGGCAAATATCAAGATCCGTGAGTATAGGTTAGACTCTATCTCTGGAGGATCGGATGCTTTGGCAGAAGTTTCGGTAAAGGTGGAAGACAAAACCGGCAATGTTGTTTCTGCAAGAAATGCAGGAGAAGATGTAGTAGTTGCTTCAGTTCAGGCTATGATGGATGCTATTAACAAAACTATGCTAAGAAAAATCATATACTCTCAGAACTAACTAACTAATATGTTATTTAAAAAATGTTATTTTGATTGACACGTTATAATATTGCACTAGTTGTCGGCGATGGTATTGGTCCTGAATTGACCACATCAGCAAAAACAATCTTAGAATTAATAAATGATAATTCAAACACCAAATTCACAATAAAAGAAGTGAATGCAGGTGATGATGCACTTACCAAATTTGGCAAGGCCCTTCCAGATTTTAGCATAGATTTAATTAAGAAATCCGAAGCATGCTTAAAGGGTCCTGTTGGCGAAAGTGCCGCTGATGTAATTATTGTTTTAAGGCGTTTATTTGATCTCTATGCAAATATCAGACCTGCAAAATCCTATCCTAACATTAAGAATTTATCTGATAATGTAGATCTGGTCATAGTAAGGGAAAATACCGAAGATGTATATTTAGGCTGGGAATTCAGTATTGACGAAAATACAATCATTGCACTACGGCTGATATCAGAAAAAGCATCAAGAAGAATAGCAGAATATGCGTTCAAAACGGCTACGTTACGGGATAAAAAGAGAAAAGTTGTAGCAGTCCATAAAGCTAATGTCCTACGCAAAGGGGATGGCCTATTTGCAAAGACTTGTAGGTTAACAGCTGAACAATATCCTGACATAGAATATAGTGAACTATATGTTGATGCTTGTGCTATGAACCTAATCAGGAACCCCGAAGATTTTGATATTGTCTTGACAACGAATCTCTTCGGAGACATATTGTCTGATGAGGCAGCACAGGTGGTAGGGGGCCTTGGAATGGCGCCAGCAGCTAATGTCGGTAATAATTTCGCACTCTTTGAACCAGTTCACGGATCTGCATTTGACATAGCCGGAAAAAACATTGCAAACCCCTCGTCAATTTTATTATCCACAAAAATGATGCTTGAATGGCTAGGAGATAAATATAAGGATGATGGCCCCTTCAACGAGAGCCGACGTATAGAAGATGCTATAACCAGTTTATTTAGACAAAATAAAAAAACTAAAGATATAGGAGGAACACTTTCAACAACGGATTTTACAAAGCTGATCGCTATTTCTATGTATTAGTGAGGTCAGGGCGCTACCTTGCTCTTTTCTCCTATTTCTCTTCTCGCAGGCAGAGAAATGCATAAACCAAGAGCAATAACAATATCTTTTGTTTCCTTTCTGATGAATTAATCAATTACCTTTTGCATTGTTTAGAGTTAATTGATTAGCAGCAAGGTAGGTTATCATAGATTGATGCTCGTGGATTGACTGCTGGTATTTTTCCTAGAATCTTGTGTGAGCGCTAATCCTTGCTTGCTAGTGCGACCTTATTGGCATAAAGCACTTGTTCAGTAGAAAGCAGCACCCGTCAGAATTGAAATCAAATAGATTTCTAGAAATAAGAACTGCTTGGCTATTTGTTTTTTGCCGCTTCACAAAATTCAGTTAAAACTCCATTCAGGGATTTTGGATGGATAAAGGTAACCCTTCTGCCGTACGAACCAGAGCGTAACTGGCCAAGCATCCTCATTCCGTTAGCTGAGGCCCTAGAAACATCTTTTTCTATATCATCTGCAGTAATTGCAATGTGGTGTATTCCTTCGCCACGTTCCTCTAGGAATTTTTTAATGGGGCTGTCATCAGCCGTAGGCTCCATCAATTCGACCCTAGTATCTTCTAGCTCTAGCATTGCAACTCTAACTTTTTCATTGGGAACTACCTCTATTTCTAAGCGATCAACTCTTAGGATCTTTTGGTAGTTTTTTAGTGCCTCGTCAACATTATTGACGGCTATAGCAATGTGGTCTACACGCATTCCATCTCACTCAGTTTTGCGATTTTCTATTACTAAATCTGGTTATATAACCATACTGGATGATTTAGCCACTAGACGAACATTAGTATTTGCACTATATAACGTATGTTCGAAAGGTAAAATCCATCTGGGTCTCTCATTTGCATCAATACAAAGATTAGTTCAAGGATTGGATTCACGATAGGAGTTATTTGCGCATCCCGGCATTTCAATCGTTAAAGTGTTATTTGACAGACATATCAACACTTTCTTAATGTTTGGTAAACTACCAATGGCCTAGCCGGGACTGATATCACTAGGATTACAAAAAGTTGCTACCAATTCTGTAATATACAATACTGTACCTCTATGTTGATTTCGAGTATTTGAAGAGCAATACCTAGTTTAGGTACTCAATATTTTCTCCTCAACTTCCTTCAGCGTATTGACTCTAATTGGCCAATTGAAATCTCTATTCCATGGTTGGCTAAATAATATTCCAACTCTTGGAAAGACAATGTCAATCAAATTGACTGGAGCGTCATCTATTAAGATATCAAATGGATATTCTGCTTTCGGGGTATTATCATACACAAAAACAAGTTCGTCACAATAAATATCATGATAGTCAAGCCATTTCGCAACATGCGTAACAGTTGATCTTTCTCTTTTAGTAATAATAGAAATTCTATATCCCATACTGTGGATTCTTTTTATAGTTTGGCTTTGCATCGGTTCGGTAGGAGGAACATTTTGCCACCTATTTTGCCATACCTTATTGAAGATTTCAGAAATTTCATCTGGCCAAATAGGCAGTGTTTTACCAATATCCCAAGCAGTTATTTCATTTTTAGTTATATTCGTATGCCTCTTCTTGTTGTATTCATCTGTCCATACTATCATTGTATCTGCAAGGACTGAATCAAAATCAATTGCAACAGTTTTAGTTGATCGACTGTTAGACATCAATTAAATACCATGGTTTAATTTTGTCGTCCCCTCTTAAATGAGGCCTTTGGAAGTGTAATTTTAATAGGATGTCTAAATGCAGAATGGATCATGACCAATTTACCTTTGTTTAGTCTAACAATATTCATCTTTGTATCTTTATCGTTGATATTGTAAGGAGTAGATGACAATTCCAACAAGACGGCTGTCCTCTGCTGCTTGAATGCTCAAAGGAGTGATGGCAGAGATTTGAAATTGTTTGAAGGTCTTGGATCGTTCCAATAGTCTTTATACTATGAGAGCGGTCGACAGTGATAAAGTCATAGAGTTTAACAGTTATATCGTCGGCAAGGGCAAACCAGAAACTTTGTCTGCTGCCGTTCTGCTCCATTCTCCACGCAATGTCACAAATGTCTATAAAACTATCGTTCTTGTATCTTATAATGGAACATGAATTTAAATGAGATTGTTTATCTCTTATTACAGTTTCCCTCAGCTTAGGTGTCAGTCCTTTTGCTTGTATTTAATTTTAAACCTTTGCAATTAACAATCTATTTTAAAACTGCATCGCCAATTCCGTTTGTTTCTATATCATAAGCTTCCGTAATGTCAGACACAAATATCTTACCTGAAGCACACGAGGTTTTACGGAGAACATTTAGTATTTCATGGACAATTGATTTTACCAAGGAATCTGCAACTACTATTTCGATCTTTGTCCTAGATGAGAATTCAGGAACCATTCTCATTATTCCTCTACCAGCTTCTACTGGTTCTAGATCTGTCCTACCTCTGCCCCTGACATCATAAAATGTCATGCCTCCAATTTTGTTTTTATGGAGAATCTCATTAACTTGCAAGAGATGCTCATGGCCGATCAAAAAATCTACTCTTTTCATATCTGAATTTTTGCATTAGAATATATAATAAGCTTGAGGAATTTGCATTTGCATTTCAGGTTTTGCATTCAACAGACGTAATCTGTGTGCCTAAGGGTCCCATTAGGTTATCAAAAAGATATCCTTGGTTCATACCTTCCAAATACTCCTACAAAAGTACTACTTATCTCACCTAATGTGACATGACTCTTTACAGCGTGGATGATGTGATGCATTAGGTTTTCATCAGTATTTTCTGCAGCTTTTTGCAATGCGTTTAATGCATGCTCAACTTTTATCTTGTCGCGAGAGCTCTTAAAATCCTTTAATCTGGAAATCTGCCTTTCTTCAATCTTCATATCCATCGCATTCAATGCAGGGCCAGCATCATTTAGATCTTGAAATTTGTTGACCCCTACTATGATGCGCTTGTTTTCATCAATCTCATTTTTCAAGTCATATGCATTTTTCCTGATCTCATCTTGAAAAAATCCTTTCTCTACGGCTGATAATGCACCACCCATCCTTTCAATCCTTTTCAGATATTTTTCAACTTCCTCCTCGATCCTATTTGTTAGATACTCTACATAGTATGAACCAGCCATCGGGTCGACAGTTTTAGCAAGGCCTGTTTCGGTAGCAATTATTTGTTGAGTTCTAAGGGCAATTTTCACCGACTCCTCTGTGGGTAGCGCGAGAGCCTCATCTCTGGAATTAGTATGCAATGACTGACACCCACCTAATACTGCTGAGAGAGCTTCTATTGTAACTCTAACAATGTTGTTATCAACTTGCTGGGCAGTTAACGACTCGCCGCTAGTCTGCACGTGGAATCGAAGATGCCACGATTTTGCATTCTTAGCATGGAATTTGTCTCTCATTATCTTAGCATAAATCCGTCTAGCTGCCCTGAACTTGGCTATCTCTTCAAAAAACTCCATTGTGCAACAAAAGAAAAACGATAACCTTGGGGCAAAGTCATCCACTTTTAATCCCCGCTCAATACACGTTTCGATATATTCTATTGCATTGGCGAAAGTAAATGCTAATTCCTGAATTGCATTGCATCCAGCTTCTCGCATGTGATATCCAGAGATACTTATAGGATACCACTGTGGGGCATACTTTGAGCAAAACTGTATCATGTCTCCAATGAGCCTTATTGATGGCTTGGGGGGATAAATGTACGTATTTCTTGCAATGTATTCCTTGAGTATGTCATTTTGGGTTGTCCCTCTGATTTCCGTCGGTGAAACACCTTGTGATTCTGCCACGCTAATGTATAGTGAAAGCAATGTCGAAGCGGTGGAATTGATTGTCATAGACGTGCTGACTTTGTTCAGAGGTATATTTTCAAAACAAGTCATCATATCTTTGATAGAACTAATTGCCACCCCTGTCCTCCCTACCTCACCCTCGGATTGAGGATCATCTGAGTCCCGCCCTGTTTGTGTAGGCAAGTCAAAGGCCAAAGATAGTCCTGTCTGTCCGTGTTCAAGTAAAAATTTGAATCTCTTGTTAGTTTCTTCAGCACTTCCAAATCCACTATACTGGCGCATAGTCCATAAACGCTCGCGATACATGTTTT
The DNA here is from genome assembly GCA_019246625.1 of Nitrososphaeraceae archaeon. GTDB lineage: Archaea > Thermoproteota > Nitrososphaeria > Nitrososphaerales > Nitrososphaeraceae > Nitrososphaera_A. The sequence goes on along the minus strand of JAFAQB010000181.1, from coordinate 3,185 downwards.
GGTAAAGGCCGCGAGTATAAGGAAACTTGCCTGGCTCTTCTTCATTTGCATCAAATTTTGATAGATCCTTCCTTTTGTAAACTCTTTTAACTGGTAATTTTGAATCTGTCTTGATGGTGTCATTTGGCATAATGTCTATATCTCTCCTCTCTTCCTCTCTATTTTCATTTCAATATTACGGCAGCCAATTTTTCAGCAGCCTGGTAGGGATCAATTTTTTTACTTGCCAACTCGTCTACAAAAAGAAAATATTTATCATTTTCATTAAGCATAGATATAGCCCTCTGTACGATCCTATTTAAGACCATATCTTTTAATTCTAGCTCAAGCATTTTTCTTTCTTTCTCTTTGTAATTACTAGTTCTTGCCCTTAATATCTTATCAATGGCCGTTGCTAACTCTCTAATTCCTTTGCCTGTCTTTGCTGATACTTTTAAAACAACAGGCTTTCGTTCAGTTTCTCCTATTAAATCTAAAACAGAGTTAAAGAGGGCCATGGCCCCCTCTATATCTGCTTTGTTAATAATATACAGATCTCCAATTTCAGTCAAGCCAGCTTTGACTGCTTGAATATTGTCACCTGTATTTGGAGTAAACACAACTGCAGTTAAATTGACAATTTTTGATATTTCTACTTCAAGTTGGCCTGCTCCAACACTTTCAACTAGGACAAGATCATAGCCTGCTGCATCTAATATCCTGATTACATTCCTGAGAGATTTTGAAACCCCTCCAAGTGCACCTCTGGATGCAATACTTCTCATAAAAACCTTGTTGTCGTCAATAGCATTTTGCATCCTAACTCTGTCCCCTAAAATTGCACCGCCTGTAATTGGACTAGTTGGATCCACTGCAATAACAGCAACCCTGTATCCCAAAGCTTGGAAATTAGGAACCAACTTCCCTATGAGCGAGCTCTTGCCGGCTCCTCCTGAGCCTGTAAATCCTACTATTTTAGCATTACCTGTTTTACTAAATATCTCGCCTATTATTCTGTGTGAATCACGTTCGTCATTATCAATTATGGAGATCGCTTTTGCCAACGAGCGCCTTTCGCCTTCCAGGATGCCTTTGACTATGGGTAACATGTTTATCTGGTAACACTTGGTCAATATTAAATACTTCTTAAATGTATTGAAGATAAGAAAATGTTCTTTATGAATACTGTGCCAACAAAAATAGTGTGGGCAGACGCCTTGAGATGGAATAAAGGTTTTAAACCTGAGATGTAAATTATCGGTAAATGTCAGTACAGGCGCAGCACGATTCGCCGCAGCAGCAGCAAAAAAGAATTAGAGTTCTTGTGTCAAAGTTAGGATTGGATGGCCATGACAGAGGAGCTCTTGTAATTTGCCGGGCATTAAGAGATGCAGGTATGGAAGTTATCTATTCTGGGTTATTCTGTACACCCGAACAAGTTGCGAAGATAGCAATTGACGAAGACGTTGATGCAGTTGCTATGAGCTTGCTAAATGGTGCTCATCTGGTATTATTTCCAAAGGTGGCACGATTGCTAAAGGAAAACGGAGTAAATGATATTTTGCTTGTGGGTGGCGGCATAATTCCTGAAAGCGATAAGAAGATCTTGGAAAAAGAAGGAATAACTGGAAATTTCGGTCCTGGGACTCCGTTATCTACTATAATTAATCATATTTCAGAAAACGTAAAAAAACTGGGGTAAAAGCTTTATTGCTTATCACTAGATTACATATGCCGAAGGTTTAACCATCTAAACTCCGTTTTATCCACGCTGCTACTATCAGATCGCCAAGGCACAAAGCGATAAAATTATCACACTAAATTGTCATAAACTCTAGATAGTAAATAGCAAAAGCAAAAACTTGTCGCTGCTTAGCGAAAAATTTGGTTGCAGTCTGTTCATGTGCCAGCATACTCTGAAAGTGAACCGATTCAAAAATTCTTTGGGAGAATAAAAGAAAAAAAAGTAGTTGTATATTAATGTCTTTTTAACCAGATAAAGATGAAAAATAAAATTAAGCTTCTTGTAGTTGTGGTATGTATTGTTGTAATTATCGCTATTGGGTTTAGATTTGCGTTTGGTGATTACATTAATCCATTTTATGTTGTGGCTAGAGGAAGCATGATGCCTACTCTTAATATCAGAGACTTGGTGATCGTCAATCATGACAATTCTTCCTCATCATTTAACAATCTAAAGATCGGGGATATCATAGTATTCAAAAAGCCCTGAATAAATGGTGCATGATAGTCGATGGTTTCTACAGAGCCGCATTTGGCATGTCTACTGGTATATACAAAAGCTAAGAGATTATGCTTTTCTTTATAGACCCTCCTCTTTCCACTCAGACGCAGTCAAAACAACAAATTATGAATCCGACATTCAACACAAACATCCATTAACCTGTCAATGCTAATAAAACTACGAAAACAAGATTAGCATGCTCTCCAATTTTTCCGTCCTAGTTATTCTAGATGAAATTAATCTTGTATTAGAGTACTTTCACCATATTTACTTAACATAAAAAAGTTGACCCATGTGGCAACTATTTTTCTTGTTTTAATCGAATGTGAAATGGGTATTGGATGTCATGAATATTACACCTGTAGTCTGTTGATGGATGTAGTGTTACTCCACATAAACGCCTCAACAACCAGAAGTTTTGTTTGCATGTTCGAGAAGTATGTATTAACTTGTTTGCCAAATTATTATACCATCTTTATGGGTGTAGCTTAACTTAAATCGATATATAAGATAATGAATCTATTTTAGTAATAACATGAAATTTGATATATTTGGCAGAAAGAAATTCAAATGTAATACCTGTGGAGACAAATTCAAGACTGAATCTGATTTAGATCAACACCGCCGACAACACCACCAGTAATCTGCAAATGTTCGAATATTGTTTAACGTGAAACTCCATTATTTGGATTGCCTTGATTAGTGTCCTACTTAGGACGCTATTGATTGTTCTAGCTGTAACTCCAAATGTAGAGTTAATTTTTTATGTTATAACGTATTCTATGATAAAATGACATCTATTATTTCTAACACTTTTGAAAGATTATTGTTGTTGTTGCGATGCTTGAGTACCTATAATTTCAATCATCCTTGCATCTTTATTAAAGTCAATTGCTAAGGTTCTTGCAGTAGGATTATTAGATGTTTCTCTAAAAGTTGCATCTTTACCATCTACATGTAC
>JAFAQB010000133.1 GCA_019246625.1 Nitrososphaeraceae archaeon | reverse complement strand
ATGGGTAATAATGCTAAGACCCAACGAAACAAGAGCAGCAGCAATCAAAATCATGACCATTCTAAAGTATCAAAGCCAGCTTATGAACCAGGTAATCCTTTGCAAATAATTACTTGGATGTGCCAAGCTGCAAAGAAATTTTCGACTGAAAATATAGATTCATCCAATGTCCTGTTAAAAAGTATAATGAGCAATTACTGCACCTTATTGAAACAAGGTGAATAGACCCCACTAAAATCATAAGTCACACTGTGAAGCTTGACCAAGGACCTAAAGGATATGAAAGCTTTGATAAAAAAAGAAGACATAACTAAAATAGTTCTAAAACCCTAATAATGGTAATCATAGATATAGTAGGAAGAACAAGAAGACAAGAATCAGCAGGAGTATAAATCCATGAATAATGAAATAATTAGTCAATAATCACCTTCTTCCTAGGTAAACTTGATAATAAGAGCAGACCATAACTGCTAGTGAGTCTGTCTTGCACAGTCAATTAAACCATCAATCTGCAAGAGCTTTAGAAGATATATGTAGTTCCTACGCTGTTTTGTATAAAAGCATTGGGCATGTTTCTGGCTATTTCATTTATGGCTTTCAAACCAGAGCAATGGCAAGGAATAAGGATTTTGGGTTTCAACTTCTCTAGTTCATCAATAGTTCTGGGGATTATAGACTCAAAGATTCCACCTGTTAGATGCATTCCACCTAGCACTGCATATATTATATCCTGGCCGGTTAATTGCTTTGCATAATTTAGGATATTTATTATTCCTGAATGCCCACACCCCGTAATAACAACAAGACCTTTGTTTTTGATATTTAAGATAATAGCCTGATCGTCTCTTATTAATGGATCCCTTTCCATCTTTCCATCTTCTACTTCTGAATAATGGTTTGGAAATCCTTTTTCAAAATCATTGATTCTAGGTACTTCTCCTGAAACAAGTAGACTATCATCCATCCATAAGCTAGGTGAATTTTTTTCTACAATACTGTATCCAGACCTAGTCAATATAGATCTGTTAGGTGCGGGCAAATTTATAGTTCTACCATCTTGAAATTTTACGAGCCTATTTTTAAAAGCATGTCCGTGAAGAAGGAGCGGTATGGTTTGTTTTGCATTCATTTTCTTTCTGATATTGAGCAAACCTCCTGCATGGTCAATGTGTCCATGACTTGAAATCACCATTTCACAATGATACAAATCCGAACCTAACACATCTGCATTGTGAGCAGCAGAGAATGGATTTAAACCGGAATCAAATAACAGTGTATGCTCGTTTCCATTTTTTACTTCCAATCTTATAGCTACAGAAAAACCATGTTCTGCTATTAACGTCCGTTCAAACCAGTTTTCACCAAGAGCTGGACGATAGGCCACTTGAGTATTTGGTAGCAGTACATCTACATTATTATCAATCAAGCATGTAACTTCTAACTTTTCAAGTTCCTTTAGAGTCATATATTTATTTTTGTGGTATGCTTGTCTTAAGGATTTAGCGGCTCATGACTGCCTTGTTGCATAACTAAATAAATCGCAAAATATTGACTGTTTCAATACAGGTTATTGCTATTATATCTACAGTTGATTTGCCAGTATGAAGACATAACGTTTCCGATCCTATTGACGAATAACAGGGTTATGCAACAACGCAGCTCACGACTACTTAATTTCAGAATACAAAATGCATTAATAATATTAGTATAGATGATGCCTCTCAAACTGCCAACATCCGTGGTGCTGACAGGAGAAGAGCAAGACACTAAGTACAGTTACCAAAAGGATTCATATGGAAACTAGCTGTTGCTGCAAAAAAGAAGATAATGCGCATACTACACCATCACTCAAGTTCGATCATTCAGGTAAGAATGCATTTACTTGATAGTAGAATATAGAGTGAATTCAAACGACCGTAACAATATATAAAAAATTACTGCCATTTTCATATGTAGTAAATCTGAGTCATAAGTGAGAAATATTCAAAGTTATTTAAGAAATGAACCATAATTTTAATCGCACATATACATATGTATTGTAGCCTGGACTACGAGAGCTATTGCCCCTCTCCCCTTCTGATCAAGTGCTCTTCCATCTAAATACGTGGTAAAAATCACAACAAACACAGAAATGATGAAGAACAGGCACTTTAATAATAACAATAACAAAACACGAAAGGCGAGTAATAGATCGTTTGAAGGTGAGCCAATAACATTTCAAAGTAGAATAAGAAACAAAAAGCAAACAAACTCAAGCAGCCAAGATAAGAATATGAATGATAAAAGGAAAATCATGTTTGTAATACCTACTAAATTACGATAATACGAGCAAAAATACAAGAGAAAGATGGTACCCTCTAACAGCAGTACTATACTACTCTTAAAGTGATTGTCATCATTGTCATATCTGCTATTATAAATGACGAGTACGTTCAAATGCTGTCTTGAACTCGAGAGTAAATAAAGCTGATTATGGAACCGCACCCGTCATGTTGGTCTTTTGCAAGGGAGAAACATTGCTAGTATTATTAGGAGGCTTTACCTTGATACCAGTTATAGGCGCTTGTGCTAAAGGATTTGCATTCTCTTGAGCACCAGGTATTCCCTGACCTTGAGTTGATAACGATGTCGCTCTTGATTGATTCGAAGATGATCCTCCAGCTTGTTTGTTGTTGTTGCTCTGAGCAACGACGACATCAAAATGAGCTATTGAAATAACCAATATAGCCACAGTGATAGTAAACACGATAGAAATCAGAAAATAATACATGATTTTCGACATAATAAAATCCTGTTCATAATATGATTTAACTACTTTTGATTATTTGTATCTTAGATTATTCGCAATGGCTTGCGCGTCTTGACCAGGCTTATGTATTTCTACCTATTCTTTCTTTTTTATTTTGCTACTAATAATATCCATGTATGTATCAAGATACGTAGATGGACATCCCTAGTGCCTCTTCTTGTTTACTAATACCAGTACTTGCATTCCCTCAGTTGATTTTATCGTTTTTGTATTGCATTAGGTGTTCACAGTAAAAAAAGGAAGATAAGTCAAATCATAGAAAGATATTCAAATTGCTACTTTCTAAACTGTCCTTCCATTATGATTTCTGCTAAAGGTTTTCTATCATTTGGATGCTCTCGTTCTTGAAGCAGCGGTGGCAGGCTCTCCTTCGTTCCTCTCTTACCAATAGCAATCATTGCCATTACATCAAAGTTATCTGGAACATCTAGGTCTTTCCTTGCTTTCCCATAATCAAATCCTGCCATTCCATGAGCTACCAGTCCTCTTGTTGCTGCTTCTAACGCTAAATTCTTCCACGCAGCGCTATTTTTGATGGTTTTTCATTTTGTTCGAAATTCTTTCTTGAAATTACTATTACTAGCACTGCTGCGTTCTTTGTCCAGATTTTGTTCCCTTTGAACATTAGATTAAAGAGCTTGTCCCATTTTTCTGTGTTTCTTTTTGCATAAATAAATCTCCAGGATTGGTTATCGGAAGAAGAAGGTGCCCATCTTGCAGCTTCAAAAAGACTTGTCATATCATAGTGGCTTAACTCTTCTCCTGTCATAGATCTAGGAGACCACCTATTTAGAATTAAGGGGTTTATTTTATACATCGAATTTCTCAAACTAAATCTGTTGCATGCTATCTATTCACTGCGGCTGAAAATAAAGCTAATGTGAGCAAACTATGACCTACCTGGATTTGTATATGAAAAATAGGATTGAATCTGCAGTCAAGGTAAGGAAGATTCTGTCGACTCAACTAGTTCAATTAACAAGATGAAACGAATTTATCATATTTAGTATAGTTGGCAGGTAGTTAGAGTACTGGCTAACATCTGTCTGCGACACAATAGAGTAAACCTTAGAACCTATACGTGTTCCAGAAATAATACCATATTCATGCTTATCATGTGGAGTTATAAGCGTAAATACGAGTATGTAGGCTCGAGAACCTGCCAACGTTGAGTTTGCATCAGTATGAACAAGCTGAAAATTACGTCCCCAATGTTGAAGAAGTGTAATAAATTCCTTCATATAACCATTTAGTGTGAATCCTGGAGGAGCGTTTTCAATGCCTACACTAAATTCTGAAACATAGTCGTTATGCGAATCTATATTGGGAGAATCAAATACAACAATATTACTTCCTGGAGTAATTCCTAATCCCCTTGGATTCTTTAACCAATTCTGGGGATACTTGATCGCTGTTCCTGTTACTGCATCATGAAATGTGGTGTAGCTTTCACTACTGCGATCGATCAAAAAAATAGATAACAGTAAGGTAATCACAAGGACCGTGTTGGACACCATCATGACAAATTCGATATAATCTATGAATCATATGATCATATTAATAAAGAGAATAGATAAATTCCATGTCTGGGATCAAGCCCATGGGTGTTTAGATAAGTAACTTTTCGATAGTATATCAGGCAAGCTTCGCTTTTACTACACCATCCTGTATTATCTTGTTTTAATGGCAAAACAATAGGAAAGATCCTAATTGGTGTCTTCTTAAATAATCTCCTAAGAATATTATATATTTGCATGCCATCTACTGGCATTACAGTCCTTTGTTATTAGGGTAAGAATGATGAGAATAATAGCCATTTATAGCATTGCTTACTGTTAAATCATATGTTGTTTCAAAATCCCATCCTGATGGAAATGCAAAGGAACCCCCAATGTCATTAGTTGAGTTTGCTTCCATCTTTGTTAACTGTTGTACTCCTCCTTTAAATATTAGTTTATGAACACCAGGAGAAAGTGACTTTAAGAAAAGCCAATTACCATCCGCTATAGCCTCTGTAGTAGTATTAGGTCGCATTCCAAGAATATTATTTCGAGGCAAGGTAAAATTAAATGGTGGTGACTGAATACGATATTGTTGTAAATGTGGAATAGGGACTCCATCAAGACTTGCATAAAGTGTGGTCACATGATCCTGAATAGTTTTGCCACATATTCGTAATTCAGACAATGTCTTTAGCTTAGGAAATTCAGCAAAAGAGCATTCAGAGTTTAATATAGGGAGCAAGATGGCTTTTCCTATAGGAATAGTACATGCACGATTAACAGAATGTCCAAATGTACCTGCTAGAAACCATACTTGGCCATTTTGTTTTTGAGCACAGTTTTTGCCAGTATTATCATATGCAGGGTTAATATTCTTTGGTATAGAGTAGCCCCATTGCCACCATCTAGCAGTCCATTCTCCGTATGTTAAGTTATATGGTTTAGAGTTTGCTGAAAATACTAATGAATGTATTTGGACAGTACTTTGGTCGTTATTATGAAACATGACACTACTACTAGTATTACTACTACTGGCATTACTAGTATATCCTTGTATGTGGGGAGATAAAGTAATTAGAGCTGCTGATATTATTATTAATAATAATGTCACCCCAAAGGACACAATAGGTGCCATAAACACCAAGACCGTATTCCTAGAATTTGTCACAGTTTCACGCATGGCCTTATGCAACCTTCATTTTTTACATCAAGTTGGTCTCTTATGAATTTTCTAGTTTTAATTCAATGCTTATTGTATACGTATTCCATTATTTTTCACAGGATAGATCCTAGAGGAAAAAATTTTTTGTGGAGCGAGTCAGAACTTGTTGGCACAAAACTTATCACAGCTAATCTAAGTGAGGCAACGCTTTGAATTCCTGATCTTAGCGGCGCTGATTTAAGAAGTGCAATCTTTATGGAGCCAATCTTCACAGGCAGACTCTAGCCCAAGAGATATCAGAGGAGCAGATCTTAAAGAAATGATGAGTTTTCTTGATAACACTCTTCCAATAAACATTTCTAGGGCAGAGATACATTATGTGGACTTTACTGGATATGTCACTCAAGAGGTTTGATAAATTTTTCTGGAGCCGATATCCTGAATGCAAATGGTCCTCCAGTCTTACATGAGCCTAATGAATATTCAGAAGAACAAGTCGTTTTCTCAATCTATCAAATAACAATTTAAGACTCACAGCATTCCTTCAGAAGACCTAAAGCCAATTGAATATAGTATGAATGAACTTGTAAAGGAAGTACAAGATAATCTTGACCTAGAAAAAAATGAGTGATATATAAAAAAGAAGAATCTTTATTTGAAATAGCTATATTACAATAAAAGTGATAAAATCTCTTCCACAAACAAAATACTAGATGTATATACACACTTATGGGATCCTCAGGATAGATACTGTTTTCTCAACGTTAGAGAAAAAAAGAATGATATAATGTCACAAACACTATGATGGTATACTTTATTGAAGATACGACATGCAGCAAAATCGGACAAAGAGGAAGTTTTAAGGTTTTGTGTTAACACATTTGAATGGGGAGACTACATAGACCAGGCATGGGACTTTTGGTATTCAGATCGAAATGGAGTCCTATTGGTAGCAGAGGATGACGAGGAATATAATATGCAAAGTAAAAAACAGACATCGTTAATAGCAGTCTCCCATGCATCTCTTTGCCCAAATAACAAAAATGTTTGGTTAGAAGGTATCAGAGTCCATCCAAATTTCAGACGTAGATCCATTGCAACAGAATTATTAAAGACGATGACATTATATGGTAAAGAGCAAGGAGCAAAAGAAGCATATGCAATGGTGGCAGCTAACAACATTGCATCACAATTAATGATGGAAAGTAACGGTTTTGCTGTAATATCAAAATGGAGTTACTACAGTATTAATAAAATTCCCAGAGCGGATAAAGTTAAATTAAGATCTAAAGTCGCAACTTTTGAAGATACTGAAACAGTATGGAATTATCTAAGACGATCAGATGTCTACAAGTCATCAGGAAAAACATACGTCAACTCATGGAGATGGTACTCCTTAGATCTGTCAGTTTTAGAAGATTTTATCAAACATGAAAAAGTACTTGTGATTGGAAATGATCCAATTGAAGGACTAGGAATTATCAATAGAGAAAATAATAATGATGATAATGATAATACCTTTCAGATAGTTTATCTCGATGCCCTTAATATGAAGTCATTAGAAGATCTAATAAGATTCGCCTTAAAATTGATCCACCTTGAAGACGCAACTTACGACAGAATACAGATTTATAGCCCTCAAACAACAAATGTTTCAACAATTATGCAACAGGTAGGATCAGAAAGGTCAGAAGAATTTCTATTGTATAAAAGAATACTACAATAGCAATAATACTTCCTTTCGCCTATTATTATACTATAGCGAACACTCGTTTCTCTGCCAAGGGATCTAAATCTGTTATAGGGCCTAAACATAATACCTTCTAACAATACAATATTCGTATTAGGACATACCTAAGCATAAGAAATTGCTGCTGTTATACATGATGATTTTTTACTAGGCTTACGATATTTTGGATCAACAACGTCTTCTGCTACCATTAAATGCCGATTTGGTTCAAAATACCAATTATCCCACACTTGGTCGATGTAATCACCCCATTCGAATGTATTGTTACAGAATTTCAAAAGATGTTTGTTATCCCATTGCTTCGCATGTCAGATCAACAATATGAAATATTGAATTTTTGCAATAATAATTTAAATATGACAGGTCATCGTAGTTCACTTCTTTATCCAATTAGAGTGAATAGCTTTTGGACCCCTCACAGTAGCAAATCAGCTATCTACACCTCTGTTTCTTAATTCTTTTTCCTCTCTTTCTGACTTTTGATGCTCTCTTAGAGAATCAATTGTATCAAATTCTTGTCCACATTCTTCACATCTTACAAGTTCACTTGAAGACATATTTCGTTCTCCTAATGTAGGAGCTTCAAAGGATTAAAACCTTCCATGAAGATTCCGAACTTACATTCACTTACAGCTATTTTTGCAATAGTTCATTGATACTTCATTATATAACTGCCACTCCTAGCCTACAAGGCTTAAAGTAAAAAGTTAAACTAAAAACCATGTTCTTGTTTGCATCGACTTTGTATTATCCAGACTATGTTAGATTGTTGACTTATATGTTAGATTGTTATGCTAAAGGAATCGGAAGAAGTTTGAATTTCAAACATAAAGATTTATTGAAGTTTCCAATTTCTTTTAATCCACACAGTTAAAGACAGTCCTGGCTCGTGTTGTTGTCGTTGTCGTCTGCGTCTATATTTTGAAGTCTCTCAGCTAGCAAATAGAGCCTATCTTTCAGGTCAGGATTTCACTCTATTACGTACGTATCATTATTAATACTACTCTGGATTCAATTCAAAGATTATAGTAGTTGCCAATAAACAACGACAATACAACTCTTGCAAGGCCACAACATAAGCAGGCTCATGCAAATTAGAAAATTCTTAAAAATACCTCCCTTCTATTCTATAAATGTCTTACGGCATTAAATATATCAGAAAACTTGCCGCAACAATTCCTGCAACAATTAATGCAGTTATCAATATTCCTTTTTTTGTAATCTTTCTTTTAGCGCGATTATCGCCAGAGTCGTTCGTCATATCTCTATATTAAAGCAATTTCCTAATAAATAAACTTCCTGAAGAATGCAAAAGTAAAGACAATTCTTGTTGTTGTTTAATGCGTGTTTATGATTAAAAGGGATCATATTGTGCTGTTGATAAAACGAAACTGTGGAAACCTATTGAAAAATTTCGCCTCGCTTCGCTGCATAAGAATAGATATTTAATCAATGATAAGATTAATGCAAAAAATCTATTGCTTTCAATCTTGCCATTTGTATCACGATGTAAACTATCTTGGACGAAAAATAAAATCTTAAGATTACCTCTTGCATGTTCTTGTATACATATCAAATAATAAATGCATGCTTGATTTATTTTGATGTTTCTGGAGTATATCATATCTGTAACCATTAGATAATAAGATTTGTATGGGTGGTTGGTTCTCAAATGGTTTTGCTATATTTAGACTCATATGAGTGGATCATAATCAGCGCACTCTTGCAGGGAGTAGGTAATAAGAAACTAGATATAAGAAAAAAGCCCTAAAGATGTTTCAGAAATTCATGGAGCAAAATGTTTTATGAAAACAAGTCTTCTGTTTAGCCTTTAGATCTTTCTATTCTAAGTATCGGAGGCAATACAAAAAAAACAGAAAAGATACCGCCTAACAACCAAGCAATCTGATAACCTAAATGATGCACAATTGATGAAAAAACAACAGGAACCCAAAACGCACCGAACAATGATAAACCATTCACCCAGCTTACGGAAAGGGTTTCGTATTTAGGAGGCAGATAAGCATTTCTTGTTCTATATGATTCTTTTGATGCAGTATATACTATAGTAAATACTCCAGATGAAAAGATTCCTACTAAAACTGTTGAGACTACAACCACGTATAATGCTGATCTATTTTCTATGATACCAATTGCGGCTACGCTAATTGACATGCCTAGACCAAGGACGAACAATAGTTTCTTGACATGTGTAATTCTATCATAGATTATCCCAAATACTGGAGCTGTCACCAGCGAAAATATCAAACTCAAACTTCCGACCAAACCAGCCATTGCTGAATTAATCTTCAATGAATCCTCCATATAAAATACGATAAATGTCAAAGGCAGACCCCAAGCTATCTGTGCTCCAAGTAATATCAGTCCAAATCCAAAGAGAGATTTGTCAAATATTATTCTCTTAATATCAGATAGCCTAACCTTAAAGCCTATGATGTTTTCTTGTTGCTTGCTTGGTGATAAAACAACTAAAAGCAAACTAGTTACTAGTCCTAACCCTCCACTCAAGACAAAACTTTGTCTCCATCCTATAATTTCCGCAAGGATCACCCATCCAAAGAGTCCAATGATGCCGCCTATAGAATGAGCCGAATTAAGTAAACCAACTCCCAATCCCTCAGATCCTTTTCCCAGATATGTTGTGATCAAAGTAACACTAGAGCCAAAGAAAAACGCCATTCCAACGCCAACCATGAACCGTAGTATTTCTATTTCCTGTAATTGCGACGATAGACCGCAAAGTAGTGCTGCTGATGAAGCTATCGTTATTCCAAGGATTGCAGTTTTCCTGGCACCCTGTTTTGCAGCAATGATTCCGCCGGGTACTTGAAATGTACCCACGCCTACAAAGAAGCTTGCAGTAATTAGTCCAAGCAGTGAAACATCTTGTTTGAAGTCTGATGCTATATGTGAGAATATAGATGCAATATTGAACCAATTTATTGCATATACTATCCTTGCAAGTATCAAAGTTACAGCGGCAGGGATATTGGCTTTATCGAGTTTTTCCAAATTGATATAGTCTTTGAAATATTGGATGCTAGATATTTTATTGTTACAATGTTGCTAGAACAAAATAATATTGTTCAAGGCATTATTGTAACTTGATTCGACTAACAAGGAGGGAACAGGATTATTCATAATAAGGAGATGGAAAAGGAAGTGATATTAGGATATAAAATAGATACTAGGAGGAAAATCACAATATATTGTATGCACATGGTATTAGATCATTACTCTTTCGTATTATATCTCCATCCAAAATGCATTTCTGGATTCTATTCTCGTCATTTTGATTATAGACTTGGGCAGTTGTAAAAGTTATAAACTACCACATATTGAGCATACCGATATGATTGATTACATACATTGCAAGCAAGTAAAGACGTACGTACATACATACTTTCCCATGTTATCTAGAATTTAAATTATAAAAATTCATTCGTTCAAATTGCATTGCAGGATCAAGTCTGTACTAGTAGTAGTAGTAGTAGTGCGTGGCTATTAGATTGTCAAGCTCAAGAGCAGCTGGAAGTTAAAGTAGGAACAGGAAAAGTGGATGCAAATGTTACGTCATAACTCTAAATTATTATGAATTATTATTATTTTCTCTGATTGAGGGTTGTAATTCCCTAAACTCTTAAGTAATATCCTACCCAATATTCCACTGTTGGCGGTGAGGTGAAGAAATGAGTTTTGGTAATAATGTTGAACCTGAAGATTGGTTTACACGATTCTTTGGGTCATCGAGAAGAGGAGGAGGAAGAAGAACAGATGACTGGTTTGGTAATACATTTGCAGGATTTGAAAAAATGTTTGAAGAGCAGCTCGAAGATATGCAAACAAAGGCGCCAAAGGAATTAGTAAGAGAATATGAAACACCTGAAGGTGGTAAAGTAAGGGAGATAGGACCTATTGTTTATGGTTATTCTGCTACCATTGGTCCTGATGGCAAACCAAGAGTAGCGCATTTTGGGAATGTTAAATCACTTAGTAGTAGTAGCGATAGTGGATGGAGAATTACTCCTGCTGGACCTCAAATCACAGCAGAAATAGAACCTTTGGTAGATATGATTACCTCTGATAAAGAAGTCAAAGTCATAGTAGAGTTACCTGGAGTTAATAAAGAGAATATCAAGGTAAACGCCTATGATAACTCAGTAGAAATATCTGCTAATACTTCAGACAGAAAGTATCGGCGAATAGTTGATTTACCACCAGAGGCTGATACTCAGGTTGCTAAATGTAATTATAAGAATGGGATACTCGAAATTGTATTTAACAAAAAACAAGAATCAAAGCCAAAGGGAAAGGAGATAAGCATAGAATGAAAAATTTTTGCGAATTGTTATTTACGATGACAAATAAAACATACAGGTGACATTTATAATATGGAATCAAATCCTCTAGATGATAATAGAAGCAGTGATAGTAGTAGTAGCAGCAGCAGCCGCAGTAATTCTAAACCAACAATAAATCTTAAAGTTGCAGAGGTAGCAGAGCAACGTGACATAGGAAGAAAGATTGCTCGTATTGATCCGGAGATAGCTGAGCATTTGAATGTAGCTACAGGAGACGCTTTAGAATTATCATCACTTGGAAAGAAAAGCACTGTATTGAGCTGGCCAGCTCGGGAAAGTGATAGGGGTAAGGGTTTGATTCGCCTTGATGGCTATACAAGAAACAAACTTGATGTTGGCATCAATGATACAGTAGATGTTAGAAAATCAGAGTCCAAGGATGCAAAAAGTATAACATTTGCGCCTACTGAACCACTTAGAATAGTTGGTGCAGAAGAATATCTTGCAGAATATCTAAATGGAGCACTTATGACCAAGGGCGATACAGTACCCATAAGCGTCATGGGTCAAAGAATAGATCTTGTAGTGATTTCTACAAGTCCTTCTGGGCCCGTTATAATTAACGAGTCTACAAAAATTACGGTTTCTGAAGAGAATGCCAAGGCAGTACAAATATCAAGAGAAGGCGGCGTTCCATCTATTACCTATGAAGATATTGGTGGATTTAGAGACGAAGTCGCCCGTGTGAGAGAAATGATAGAGCTCCCTTTAAGGCATCCAGAATTATTCAAAAGGTTAGGAGTAGAAGCACCGAAAGGAGTTCTGCTACACGGTCCACCAGGAACAGGAAAGACACTATTGGCAAAGGCAGTAGCAAATGAAACTAATGCCAACTTCTACACAATAGGTGGACCTGAAATAATGAGCAAATACCATGGCGAGAGCGAGGAGAGATTAAGGAACGTATTTCAACAAGCAGAAAAGAATGCACCTTCAATTATATTCATTGATGAGATAGACTCTATTGCTCCAAAGCGCGAGGAAGTATCAGGTGAGGTAGAAAGAAGAATAGTTGCTCAGTTATTGTCATCTATGGATGGAATGTCTTCAAGAGGAAAAGTAGTAGTGATAGGAGCTACAAATAGAATAAATGCTATCGATCCTGCATTACGCCGTCCAGGTAGATTTGATAGGGAGATTGAATTAGGTGTTCCAGATAGAAACGGGAGGCTGGAGATTTTAGAGATACATACAAGAGGAATGCCCATATCCAAAGACGTTAATTTACAAAAGCTTGCTGATATCTCCCACGGTTTTGTTGGCGCTGACCTACAATCTTTATCTAAGGAAGCTGCAATGCGGGCTTTAAGAAGAATAATTCCTGAAATAGATTTAACGTCTGAAAACATACCTGCAGACACTTTAAAGAAAATCATCGTCACAATGCAAGACTTTATGGATGTCATTAAAGAGATGGAACCTTCTGCGATGAGAGAGGTATTCGTTGAGATTCCTGATGTGAAATGGGAAGATATAGGAGGACTTGGATCTATAAAGCAAGAGTTACAAGAAGCAGTAGAATGGCCTCTCAAATATCAAGGGGTGTTTACATATGCTGACGCCACACCTCCAAAGGGCATATTGCTCTATGGTCCTCCTGGAACAGGAAAGACTTTAATGGCTAAGGCCGCGGCAAATGAAAGTGAAGCTAACTTCATTAGCATTAAAGGTCCAGAACTCCTTTCAAAATGGGTTGGTGAGTCAGAAAAAGGGGTGAGAGAAGTCTTTAGGAAAGCCAGACAGGCAGCTCCTTGCATCATATTCTTTGATGAAATGGATGCCATAGCACCTATAAGAGGAAGTAATGGGGATTCTCATGTTACTGAAAGAGTGATCAGCCAATTATTAACTGAATTAGATGGGCTTGAAGTATTAACTAATGTGATGGTAATAGCTGCCACCAATAGGCCCGATATTATCGATCCGGCATTACTAAGACCAGGGAGATTCGATAGGCTACTTTATGTCCCGCCTCCTGACCGCGATTCAAGGATACAGATAATAAAAATCCATATCAAGAAAAAGCCATTAGCTGAAGAAATCAATATTGAAGAATTAGCAAACCATACTGATGGTTACACAGGTGCAGATATCGCTTCCCTTATATCGACGTCAGTCATGCTAGCCTTACGCGATCATATAACCAAGTACAAAGACCCCAAGGAAGCCGATAATCATGCGAAGGAATTAAAAGTAAATATGAGACACCTTGAAGAAGCTATGAAAAAGATAAGACCACTGTCAACTCAAGAGCTTAATATGTATAAAACTATATCTGAACAATTTGGAAAATCTGGCAATCAATCGCCGAGGGATACATTTATACAATCAAGAGGAAGTGCTATAACCTAGACTTTTTAGTAAATAACACACGGTAATAATAGTAATATTATCATCCTTTCTTTCTTATGATACAACTCTATCCTTTTGATCACTTCTAATTTATTACTCTTTTTGCAAGGAGATCAAAGTATCCAAATGCTGTCAGGTGGACATTATTTGGTATTGTGTTTAGACTCTTTTTTAGAGTACGACTATATTTGATCCGCGGGTTGAACTCCTTCATCTTCTCTTAAAACTTCATGAATATATTTGGCATGAATATCACCATCATCGTAAACTTGAGCAGCCTTCATGTGACTTGCATTTGTGCGATTGGCTGCTTCCAAAGTAGTCATTACATCGACACGGATAGGAGAAATAGTAGGTAGTAATTGTCTGATAGTAGATGGCATATCATCTTCAGTAATATCATTGTAATAAATGGTTAATGCAAAAAATCTTTTTCCAATACTTCCTAATTCAATGATAGTTGGTTTTGATTTATTCCTTGCTTGTTCCTGCTCTAACATAACTGATCTTATTTTTTCATAGTTTGATTCAATTGCTTCTGCTAATTTCATTTTATCTATTTCCGAAAATGGGTGGTTTAATTTTTCTTCAGATTCTACAAAGTAATGCTCAAGTTTTATTATCATGATGCATAACATTTAAGTCACCTGATATAAAAAATCTTGTTTTCTTTGGCTGAACCTTTTTCTTATATTCCTTATATAGAATTTTTTACTCCAAATCCAATCGCTACAGGTCTTATTTTTTTTCTACATCATTTCTTTAACGACCAATTTACGTAAGTAAATACCTCCTGATTCGAATGCTTTATCTGTTTATTGTTATTATTATTATTGAGTACAATAATAAGCAAAGAAGGACATTTCAAGTTGAGTGGCATTATTGAACTTCCATATGATTTGGTTATTTGTGAAAAACCTGATGCTGCGCTACGGATAGCGCAAGCTCTGGGATCTTTGAGTTTCAAAAAAATGTCTAGATTAGAGAAAGCAAAAAGGGAAAGACTTCCACCGGTTTTTTCAGTAACAGATCGAAACAATCAACGCTTTGTTGTGTGCTCCGCACTCGGTCACTTGTACGGATTAGTGGATATTAGAGGGAACCGAACGATCTATCCTGTATTTGATGTTACATGGAGGCCACTCAAGAAGAAGGGAACACATGGTTTTAAGACGTCTGCTAAAACAGAACAGATTATCAGGTCAATATCAGCGCTTTCGCATAAAGCTACAAGGATCGTACATGCTTGTGACTATGACCAAGAAGGTGAAGTAATTGGTTATAACATTTTGCAATATGCCTGTGATAACAAATATGAATCCTCACTTAGAGCTAAATTTTCAACGCTTACAGACGAAGAAATAAGAAATTCATTTGATAATCTGCTACGACCAAGCAAAGGACTAGCTGAGGCTGGCAGATCTCGTCATATGATTGATTTTATTTATGGAGTTAATCTATCCAGAGCACTTACACAATCGTATAAGGTCAGTAACGAAGGTAAGGCGTTTTGTAATCTGTCTATAGGCAGGGTCCAGGGACCTACTCTTGCATTTGTAGTAGAACAAGATATTGAGATAAGAAACCACATCTCAGATCCGTACTGGACTATCTCAGGAGAATTTGAAAAAAATGGACATAGAATCAAGGCGCACTATCACAAGCAAAAAATAACGACTCAATCTCAAGCCACTTTTATAGTTAATGAATGCACAGACCAATATGGCAAGATTACCACTATTAAAGATGAAAAGGTCGGATCCAAGGCTCCAAACCCTTTTAGTTTAGGCGATTTACAAAGTGAAGCATACAGAGTATTCAAATTCTCTCCTAGCCATACTCTAGCAATAGCAGAGAAACTATACCTTGACGCCCTAATTTCTTATCCGCGATCGTCTAGCCAAAAGCTTCCAGCATCGATAAATTATAAGAAAATCATTTTACATCTTTCTAGCTTTGTTGATTCTACTACCGGCGGAGCTGTTTATAGCATCCTAGCATCAAAGCTTCTTGCAAAGGATCATCTTTCTCCAAACGAAGGTCGCAAGACCGACCCTGCACATCCTGCAATTTACCCAACAGGTGAGAAACCAAAACGTAGACCTCAAAGTGCAGAAATCAAATTACTTGATCTCATTATCAAACGGTTCTTTGCAACATTTGGTGATCCGGCTATAAGTCAACATACAACAATTACAATCCTGGTCAAAGATGAACATATTTTCATTGCTGATGCAAAGAAAATGATATATGAAGGATGGATGTATTTTTACAAACCATATTCTAATGGATCTCCATTGGGAGACCAAACTAACCTGCCATTGCTACGTAACGATGATATATTAAAAAGCGTTGCTATAACAATGAGTGAGAAATTCACCCAGCCTCCTGTACGATTTAATGAAGCTAGCTTATTACAGAAAATGGAAAAAGAAAAGATAGGGACCAAAGCCACAAGGTCAGAAATTATCAGCACACTCTTTAAGAGAAATTACATCACTAGTACTAATACTTACAGCAGAGAGAGTATAGTAGTTGGAGGAGTAGGAGGAAGAACAAGAAGCGGAATTGAAGCCACAGATATTGGATTTGAACTAGTACAATCTATGCATAAATACATACCAAACATAGTATCTACAAATCTTACCCGGTCTATGGAAGAACAATTGGACAATATCGAGGTCGGCAAAGCCAAAAGTGCCGCTGTGATAGAGGCTGCAATGGATAGGTTAAAAGAAGCAATCGTTTCTTTTAAAGAAAAGGAAATAGATATAGGTCGTCAAATAACTGAAGCAATAGCAATTACTAGGAACGAACAACGACAACGACAACAAATCACTCTTGGAACATGTCCCATCTGTAAAAATGGAGAACTGAGAATCATAAAATCAAATACTACGCAAAAGAGATTCGTAGGATGTTCTAATTATTCAACTGGCACTTGTAAGGCAGCTGCTCCGCTACCACAGAAAGGCTTGATAACAAAGATGGAAAAAATTTGCAATGTATGCAAATGGCCAATGGTCAAGAGCACCTATGGTGGTCAGAGTAAAAATCCATGGGTATTCTGTGTTAATATGCAGTGTCCATCAAAAAAACAACAACAGAATGAAAATATCTAAATTTATTTGTTTATCTATTTATTTATTTATATTTATTATTCGACTGACCTCAAACTGCAATTTTACCTTCCATCAATGGTTTTGTTAACAATTAACTTGGTATTTTGTCACTCAATTTATTAAATTATCTCTGCAGACGTTTTTAGGCTAGACTCCCCTAACTCTATCTATATTACATGACATCTATTTTCCATTTCACACCGAAAAGTTAACATAATGTACATCATTCAAAGGACGCAAAAAAAGCTGAAGGAAGAAGGAAAAAACATGGATGAGGAAAAATGCTTATTGCTTGTACTCCTAGTTTGATTGTATTTAACGTACAGCCATGTATAAGTAAATAGAGAAAAATTATTTTTATCACCTATATAATACCTGTTTTCCAATAGAAAATGTGAACGATATCAAGATTGCCTTTTGGAATTTAGGGAATTTGTTTGATATTGGTTCATCAGAGACGGCATTAGCTCATGAATTTACCCCAGATCGAGGATGGACAAAAGAAGTTCTTGATAAAAAAGTTGAAAATTTGGCTCAAGTGATAAGGCTGATAAATGATGGACATGGTCCGGATCTATTAGGAATTTGTGAAGTTGAAAATCAACAAATCGCTCAAAAATTACTATGTGAAGTAGGACGTGACGACTATCGAATTGCTCAATACAATGATGGGCCAGACATAAGAGGTATTGACACATCGCTAATTTACTCTACAAAGGTCTTTAGATTCATTAGTGCGAATAGTTATAATGTCTATCTAAGATATCCTACACGTGACATATTTCATGTACGCCTTGAAGTAATAAAAAATGGTGCAGAACTTGATGTCATTGTGAACCATTGGCCAGCAAGGGTAAGAGGAGGTCAATGTGAGACTGAACCGCTGAGAATAATCGCTGCAGAATGCTGTGGCAGAGTCGTCGATAATATTCTAAAATATTCGGTTGTCGAGCTCAAGTCTATGCAGGATAACCTTCAATCTGATGAATCTATTGCAAAGCTTAATGAACGATGGAATAAAAATGTGCTTGTCATGGGAGACTTCAACGATCAACCATTTGATAAGAGTATAATGAATCACCTACATGCAACTCCCGACACCGAAGCTATGCAGGAATGGAAATATATCTTTGAATTTTTAAATAAGGATTATTATGCCAGGGAGAGGCAGAATGATAAACAAAATTACCTACAACATGCTGCATATCTTTACAACTGTATGTGGAGCCTTATTCCAGATGGTACTAATTACAATGATAGATCCATGAATTCTATGAATATGTTAGATCAATTTATTATTTCAAGAGGATTGTACTATGGCAAACAGAAGTTGATAATGGACCTCAAACAAGTTAAGATATTCAAGGAAAACGTAGATAGTCATTATGGATATCCTATTGCAATAAGGGAACCTGACGGTAGACCTATGTCTTTTGAATGGACAAGAAAAGACAAAAACAGCAGGCCCATAGAGATAAGGAAAGGCAGAGAACCTAATACAGGATATAGTGACCATTTTCCAATTCAAGGAGTTATTAAAATAATATGAAAAAAAAGTAATAGCGATCTCATTATTATTATTATTACTATTATTCTCGTACAAATGGTATTATTCTCTCATGCATATACGCCATCCATTCCTGACTACAGCAGTACCATCAGTATACGCGTCAACAAACTGGTAGGAGGTGTTTCTTAAGGTATCGTTGTATAATATGTTTGCGGATATGAAGTTGTGTATTGGATACTGCTATTCACGCAACCGAGCAAATGATATGACTAGGCTTACAAGTGTACGCACTTAACGGTAGTTAGTCTATCTATTATCTTTCTAGGATAAGATGATGTTAGGAATATTGCTATGACTTTGCTAGTGTTTGATAACCAATAAGACAAAGTCTTCTTATAATATCCATCAGGGTTTTGTACTCCCTTTCCTCATCAAGGCTCATACCTGTGTGTATTAGAAATCCTCTTCCAAATTTAACGGCAACTACTGGATAAATATTATCATCATTATCATCATCATTATTCCATACAAAATCAGAAGAAGAAGAGCGGACTAGTGGTATAACACCTTGAGATAATTTTCTTACAGGTCTATAAATCCTAGATATTGTTTTTGCTGTATCTTGACCTAGTATATTATCAAATTCGATCTCTGCTTCTTTTGGCCCAATTATATTCTTCTCATGATGGTCCCATTCTGTTTCTAAACCAAATTGCTTCTTTAAAAGTAAAGATTCAGATGGAATTTGGAAACTTTCTTTTATCTCCAATACTGGAATTCCTTTGATATTGTAGTCAGTTTTTATTGTCTCACTTAGTGCTGGTATAAAGTTAACTAGAAGTCGTGATTTGCCAGTATTTACATCCCAACTAGATGCAAATGACTGTCCTCCTGAATTGACAAATATTCCGCCATCTCTTATGTAAGAAGCTATTGTTTTAAACCCCACTCCTTCTGCATTACCTACCTCAGGATAGGTTTCACCAAATGGGTTTATTACAACTGAAAAATTGCCATTGCTAATATCAGAAATAGACGTCATTGATGCATGGAATAGACTTGATCCATTACTACCCTTACTACCATTACTACCATTACTTGTTCTATTTGTAATCCCTTTAAGGTCAAGCATCCATTGTACTGCTTTTCTATATCCTGAATGCGGATAATATGAACATGGTTTTTCATTTCTTGCGCTAACATATCCTGAGAGTATCCCTATTTTTATTGGTGGTTCAAAGATCTGATAATAATGAATTTCTCTAAGTTTGTTTATCAGGAAGCTGGCTTCGTTTAAGCTGGTTTTAGTATCATTTCTATTAAATACCTCATCAGCAGTTGGTGATTTAGTCAAACTTCCCTTTTCATAATAGCCATATCTTGCAAGTTCTCGCCTGATGTCTGGAAACTTGCTTAAAATACTAAATATCTTGACTTTGTCATCGTTAGAGAGTATATCATTAGATATATTTTGTATATCTGCTTCTGACACTTCATGCTTACGCTCAAAGTAATTGCCTGAGAGTATTGTTAAGGCCTTCCAGAAAAATTCTGCGGAATGGAAAAGCCATGCATAACATGAAGCATAATGATAGATATTGAAATTATCTTCTGCATTGCTAAAGCCCGCAAAACATTCTTTTGTAAGAAAAAGGTAATAATCTTGCTGCTTTTTATTTAATTTACTTAGGATGTCATTATTGTTGATTGGCACAATATCTATGATAGTCCATTATTTATTTATTATATTTGAGACTAGTGATGGCCACTACTGGCGAGCGCCAGTTCTCCCAAAGGGGAGAATGACCTATTGTCTTGCCGTGATGAAAATATGGATGGAAAAATGTTGACGTAAAGATCAAGGAGAACGAGCTAATATTCCATAGCAGACATTCATTCATATTAGGAATAAATGCTGGTCTTTCTGAACTATAAATGAGCTACGGATCAGGAAGAAACTATGCCAGCAGCTTTGGCAATAAAAGCTTTAGCGAACAAAAACCAGTTGAGAAAGGTAAAGAATACAACGTACAAATCATAGAGACAAGTAGAAAAGGCGATGGTGTTGCCAGAGTACAAGGATTTGTGATTTTTGTAAAGGATGGACGAACAGGACAGGATGTAAAAGCAAAGATTACTTCAGTAGGAGAGAGATTCGCTACAGCAGAAATTGTATGAATGAAGTCGTAACCACGACACATACATTCTATTTAATACGTAATAGATTATTGAGAATTCACATTTAACTTGAATGAATGAGGAGTTCTAGACACGATGAATACTAATAGACATATGTTGAAAAACGACAACAATAGATGCGACAAGTGCAATCTAACTATTCATCCAAACTTCATAGGATATCATAAGTGTGGTTATCAAAATTGTCCTATTTGTAAAAGTGCAATCACAAATTCACAATACTGGAACCATATAAGATCACATCCAGGACATGAGAACGACTACCCTCCTCGATCAAGGGAAAGATCTGAAAACAGAGGAGAATACAAGAGTTATGGTGGAGGTGGTAGTAATAGTAGTAGTAATAGGAGCTTAGAGTATAATTCTCTAGCTCGAGGACCAACAGCAGTATTAGAGGTAGGTAAGGAATACGAAGTAGAAATTACCAAAATCAGTAAACAAGGAGATGGAGTTGCGAGGGTGCAAGGATTTGTGGTATTTGTCAAAAGTGGAAAAGTTGGACAGAAAGTTAAGGTTAAGGTCGAGAAAGTAGGAAACAGGTATGCTACAGCAACAATGGCATCCTGATGATTTACTTATTGTCTGTCCTTTTCTTTTTGTTATTTGATGCTAGCTATCATCAAGATATAGAACTATTTTTTCTTTCCGATCTAATCTTTTAGCTTAAGTTTGTTTTTTAATTCTCTTAAAAGATTTCTTACTGTTACATCTGTTACTCCTGCTGCGTGTGCCATTTGAAATTGAGTAGTGTCTTCACCCGTCTTTAAACACGATATATAAAGAACTGTTGCCGCTAATCCCATTGGATTTTTTCCAGCAGATATTTGCTTTTCTATAGCTTCCTTCATAATACTTATTGCTTGACGCTTGGTATTTTCAGTCAGGTTAGCTTTGTTTGCAACCTTGGCAATACATTTCATTGGATCAGCGTTAGGAATTTTCATTTCAAGTGCAGATATTATCATTCTGTAATTACGTGCAATGTCTTTTTGTTTTAGGTTACTAGCTACGGTTATATCTTTTAATGTTCTTGGAATTCCCATTTCTCTACACGCAAGGTACACAGAAGCAGCCAGTAATGCATTTGTTGTTCTTCCTTTTGTCAATCCTCTTGCCTGAGATTTTCTATAGATATATGCAGTATTTTCTACTATTGCATCTGATAATCCAAGTTTATCCTTCAACATATCAAGTTCATTAAAAGCGACTACAAGATTTTTCTTAGTAGAGGTGTGATATTGTGTTCTTATATCCCATGTTCTTAATCTTGACATATTAGAACTTGTTATTACATCTAGTTTATTTCCAGCAGCATCCTTATTTATTCTTCCAATAATGGTGGAAAGTCCCATATCGTGCTTTGCAAGCGAAGTAGGAGACCCTGTTCTTCTGCTTCCCTTATTACTCGCCTCTTCTGAACTGAAAATGCGTCTCTCTGAGTGGTTTATGTCTTGTATTTTATCTGAAATTACCATACCGCAATTACTGCAGATAACTTCACCAGTCTCTACATCTGTTACTATGTTACCACTTGTTTTACATATAGAGCAAACTATTGTTCTGATAGTATTATTCACTGGATCTTGTTGTTGTTTTATTATTGTCACAGAATTATAATTCTCTTCTGATATCTTGATTGATCTCTATGAAATAAGTGTATATATTTGTTGCAATAAGGTACGCTGGGAGCATTTGTTGGTTATACATTTTCTCTTGTACTGTACCTTGTAGCATACTAGATATAGCCTCGGTCCTTTTCTTGTTGTTGTTGTTGTTGATATGCCACTAAACAACTCGTGGCATGACTATAATGAGTCATTAATTGAACGAGGACTTGTTTTGATCGATGTGATCTTTCTTAAATCATCTAACAAAGAAATTAATAAGATGAATATTAGCAAGATTGGACCGCCTACTTTTATAACGAAATTTTCTATCTTTTATCCATTTAGTCTAGTTACTTTTCTTGCATAACAAAAATAAATGAAGTATACAATGCATTATTTCAGATATGTTATTAAATTCATCTCTGATCTCGCTCTTCTTGTTCTCTTTCAACTTAAATCCTGGCAGTACTACTCGTATTGTCACTACCTGTTCTAGTAGTAGGGGCGGTATCTCCCTCATTCTATTCCACATGGATAAATTTATGACAGAACTGACAGAAACACCAAGACCAACAATATCCACTTCAATACAAGAGTCTAAAGTTACAGAAGCAGATAATGAATAAACACGCGTTCAGGTGATCGAGGAGAGATTAGAGGCATCTAAAAAGAATTGGGAACATTCGTAGCCAAGAAATTGATGCTCATTTATATACAAGTAATGATGACATGACTATATAGTATATGAGAAAAAGGATTTCATCAGGATTTGGCGATAAATGTGAATGCATATGCCACAAAAGACCATCTACTAATGATTACTGTGGTTACTGTTCTAACTCACATGTAAGAAGTTATAGAAGGTAATATTGTCATTTAAGCACTATATAGGATAGAGTAACAGTAATAATAATAATGAGGATGATGGCAATTTATGTATCTATTGGTCGTTTACCGTTATCTCAAGGGCTTTTCTATATATAATCTCTAGCGACAGTAACGGTAACGCGCAGTCATATTCGAAGACGACACTCTTGTCATGTTTCTTCATATTCTCTCTATCCTGTTCCTCCAAGAAGGCCACATCCTTGATGATACATGCAGTATAATTTTTGGTACCTAAGTATAATAACAAGATAGTGTATATACATATGATGAAAAGAAGGTGATGATTAATTATAATGCCAATGCTAATGTTACTATGGAAAACTTGTGACAAAGTCTTTCCAGAAATTTATGTTGATGAAGGAAGTACCTGATGACTTTAGAGCATCTGCCACGAATTTGGATAGTTCATATACATTTTCAAGAGGTCATAATAACGAATATGCCACAATAGACTATACGAATTGGTGTTGATTATATATTTTGAGAGCAGCAAAAGTAATAGTAGTAACATATCCAGATAGTTTCAGACTTCAAGAAGCAAAGAGCCTAATAGACTCATTGACAGATTCTCGAATTGTAAATGTTGTTACTCAAAAATACCTAAATCATTCTGAATATGGTCTAGGTTCTGGTAAAGCAGAA
>JAFAQB010000117.1 GCA_019246625.1 Nitrososphaeraceae archaeon | reverse complement strand
AGATTTAATATTGTATAAGCAGCACATTGAAGAAATCATAAATTCTTTGAAGTTCTATGTTATACTATTGTAAAGATATAATGCAATATCAACAAAATAGAGACGCCACATATCTTACATATTGTGTGTATTTGCGAGCTAATCTTGGCATTCGCCTACATCCCATGAAGCATCGTTGACACTAATTACGGCGTCCTACTTGAAGATTTACATTTGATAAATTTATTTTACTGTTTGTGAGAAAAATTTATTGTTGTTAGTATAATTGGAGTTTTTGATTTACAAATGTTTAATATTTGTATAAGAACATTTAAGTCTATCAGCATTTTAGTAATAACTATTGACAAATCAAAAGAGGACGTTCATATAATCTAAGTGGTTGGAGAATGTGGATAAGAAGTAATTTCAAAAGGAAAATTATTACTATTCCTAATACTATCCATCATTTTGACAAGAGTCATCTTAAAGCAGATAATGATAATTCCAGCATTGAAATAGAAAAATACTCTTGTTGGTCTGTTATATTTATTGGAACACTCAAAATAGATGCAAAAATAATACACAAAGGAAGAGGTAAATTCAAAATTGTTGAAGACAAATACAAAGGAAAGTATGTTAATAAAATAGTAGATGCATCAGATGTGATTCAATGTAAAGTGAAATCCGACGAAAATGTAAATAATAATATTGTGAGCAAAGACAAACTGTCACAATTTACAAATCAAATACAGTATATTAATCTTGAGACCTACAAAAAATCTGGTGAAGCTGTTCGAACTCCTATGTGGTTTGTCAATTACAAGGGCATCATTTATGTTAGTACAACTGGAGATTCTGGAAAAGTCAAACGTTTATGTAATAACTCACACGTACGTATTGTACCTTGTAATTTTACAGGACAACCAAATAGTGAATGGATCGAGGCTGAGGCACATATTGTAAATTCGAATGAATCAGAAAAAGCAAATAAACTTCTAAAACAAAAGTATGACTTACAGGAAACGACATTTCCTCATACTGTGGAGGAAGTTGTGATTTCAGTTTGCCAAAAAGATGACTCATTTTAATGATTATTCTTATTATTATTTGAAGAGCATCAGATGGATTTTGAATAATTCATTAGCAGAAATTACCGTTAGATCACCATCTCTAATAACAAGATTACCAGCAGATGCAGAAAAAGAAAAACATGTTATTAAAAAAGAAATGAAGTCTGCAGCATAGTATTAGGATTTAGAAAAGATTTTGATAATAATTTGGAATTGGTAACTGTTTATATAAATTACATGGCTGGAATAACTGTCATACTCGATGGTTTGAGCTTCGGTAAAACCATCGTCTTTATGACGACTTATGTCCGAATAAAAGTCCTAAAGAAGAAGGTATAGTTATTATTGCGTTTGCAAGAAAGTAAGATGTCTGTATAAATTTGAAAATATGATCAATAAGGCAGATAGGCAGGTCGACTTAATTACCGAGTAAATTTTAATAGATTCAGAAAGAGCCGAAAAGTATGCAAAGTACCCATACAGTCAGCAGTTACATAATCCAAAGACTTTATGAATGTGGTGTTAATCATATTTTCGGAATTCCTGGAGATTATGTACTTGGATTTTATAATCAGTTGCTCCATAGTAACAAGCTTAAGATAATCAACACTTGTGATGAATTAGCAGCAGCACTTGCAGCAGATGCTTATGCTCGAGTTAAGGGATTTGGAGCACTTTGTATTACCTACTGCGTAGGAGGTCTGAAGGTTGTAAACGCTACTGCTCAGGCTTACGCTGAAAAATCCCCAGTTGCTGTAATTAGTGGAGCACCGGGAACAAAAGAACGTACTAAAAATCCACTTCTTCATCATATGGTACGAGACTATGAAACCCAGCAGAGAATATTTGAACACATAACTGTCGCTTCTACAATATTAAATAACTCCAGAACTGCTGCAGCGGAAATTGATCGTGTCTTATCAATGGCCTTGCGTTATAGACGACCTGTCTATATTGAATTACCTCGTGACATGGTTTCTTCACCTATACCAGATATTTCGACCTCTGTGAATTATAGTTACGAAGAACAAATTGATCCTATGGCGATGGCTGAGTCAGTTGAAGAGGCTACATCTATGATAAACTCCTCACAAAATCCAGTTATCATTGCCGGAGTGGAGATCCAAAGGTTTGGATTACAAGCTCAAGTGCTAAAGCTCATAGAGAAGACAGGTATCCCTGTCGTGGCCACAATTTTAAGCAAATCTGTAATAAGCGAAGATCATCCATCTTACCTCGGCTTATACGAAGGAGCAATGGGTTATGAATGGGTAAGAGAGTATGTAGAATCTAGTGACTGTTTGATTTTGCTAGGCGCTTTCATGACTGACATAGATTTTGGAATCTCTGCTACACCCATAGATTCTAAGAATATCATAAATGTGACCAGTGAGAAGTTGACAATTCGACACCATAATTTTGACAACGTAGGATTGCAGGCCTTTATTAGCAACTTGATAACGGCAGATATAAGGACAAGAGAGCCACTATATTTAAGAAATCGTAATAATGGATCTCCCAGTAATTGCTTTTCTGCAGAGATAGGCAAAAAGATTACCGTACAACGCTTGTTTCATAGGCTTGCTTCATTTATAACACCTGATACTATAGTCATCGCAGACGTAGGAGACTCTTTGTTTGGCGCTCTTGATTTAGTTATTCATCATGATACTGAATTCTTGGGATCTGCGTTTTATGCTTCCATGGGTTTTGCTGTGCCTGCATGCATAGGAGCTCAACTAGCTAATCCCAAATTGAGGCCACTTGTTATAGTCGGAGATGGTGCTTTTCAAATGACTGGAATGGAAATATCAACTGCAGTACGTTACCACTTGAACCCAATCATTATATTGCTAAATAATCGCGGCTATGGAACTGAACGGCGACTGTTAGATGGCCCATTTAATGACCTACAACCATGGCAATACAAGACTATTCCTGAAATAGTCGGAGGGGGAAGAGGCTTTCTTATTAATACAGAAGATGAGTTTGATAGAGCCTTAGAGGTGGCCAGCAAACATTTAGATAGCTTTTGTATATTAGAAGTACGATTAGATCCCAATGATGGATCCGATGCTCTTCAACGACTTACAGATATACTAGGTAAAAGAGTTAGATAAGTAAAAACATCATTGTATTACCGTGTTTTCGCGACACGACATATGCATCTGTTTGGTACAGAAGCATAATGTAGAGTTTAGAGTGAGTATTGTAGAGTTAATAAAAATAGTTGATGAGCTCGTCATTTAGAAGGTATTAGAGGGAACTTCTACATAAATGAAACAGAATACATTGGGCTCTGTTAACTTAAGGTAATCTGTATAGCTAGGCATGTGCTAGCTTTGATTGCTATGAGCAGAGCTAGAACACACCCAGCTATAATCAGTTATAGCTTGTACCTTTATTATAGTTCTAGAAGCTTCAGGTTAGCAGCTAAATGTT
>JAFAQB010000251.1 GCA_019246625.1 Nitrososphaeraceae archaeon | reverse complement strand
AATATATAGAAGATGTGTAAAAATTACTTTTAAAAACTGAAAATGCAACCGCCCCCCTCATCTGATAGGCTTTTTATCTTGATCTTCCAAGGATCATATTAACTCTTTCAATAATGTGCTTACTCAACTAGTATTCACTTTTTGATTCTAGCGATAATATATCTATATTACCATTATTCATATCGCTGAAATTTGCTCTAAACACGGATATGAATGTTCAAAATTTAGGACGTGCAGTTGGATGTATGTATCTTTGCTTACGAATAAGGGATATCTATGTATCCGTATAGTCTACAAGTCTTGTATATCTTGATAATTGGAAAGATATCAGAATCATTAAATTAACAGTTCATCATGGTACATCGAAGTAATTCGGGGGAGGATATCACCTGCAGTGTTGTTGGCTTCATCGATAACTGAAATTAGCTTGTCTGCTCCTTTAATTCGTCAAAAGCTGAAGAAAAGCATCTTTCATCTTTCCAGATTATACCATAACTATCGATCTTGATAGTTATCAATATAATAAATTGTTATTACGCTAATCTAAACTTCTTTAATTATTAAGACAAAAGTCTATTCCATATATGCTTCTGAGCTTTTTGAATACTAAAGCACATCCAATGCTATCGAACATATAATTTACTCCGTCTATTGTTTCTTCAATTGGTTGAATATCCTTATTGTATTCATTGAGCATTGATAGTCCACACATATAACATTTGTTTGCTTCTATGTATAATGCTATAGCCTCATCCCCGAAAGCTTGTATTCCATATTGGACACCGTCTCTACAAGTAACCTCAACAAAACAATATTCTTCTCCTTCTTGAGTATAATGGATTCTCTGTGGATGTTTTGTTATCCAACAAGGACTAGGAATACCATGAGTATTATACTGATCTCCTAAAATCAGGAGTTGTTGTAATGCGTCTATGCTACCATACTGTGATATCTTCATTATAGTATTCCCACATTAGGTTACTGATACTTTTTGTTTGCACAGTTGGTTCGCATTTTTGTCCATCTTTCTCTCCACGCTAGATCCATCGAACACAGTATTGGAATGAAACCTAACAATATATATGCAGCTGATTCAATTGGTATTTTCATAATATAGATTGTGTAAATTTGCTAGATTAACTATGTTTAAATCAAAATAAAACAAATCAGTAAACCTTCAAAATAATCAACAAAGATTATCAATAATAATAAGTTATTTTTAAAAATATTCAATACATCTGCATTTCAAGGTGGTAAATAAATTATGGATATCCAGACTATATTCAAATTATATTAGACTTTGCATGTGTATTTCAAATCAATACCTTTATCCTTCTATCTAGTCAATTGAGTCCACTTTAACTTCCTTTAGTTCCTTCAGAAATAAGTTTTGGCAGTCACCTATGTTCTTATCAATTAACTAATTTTATTGATGATGTTGCAAGAATCTATATCCTACAGTGCATTAAGTAAGTATAATGAATTGCTAAACGTCCTCACTGATAATCATGAAGACGTCTTTCCCGTTGTGATTTTATTTTATTTATGACTTCTTCTTTATGATTGTTTAATACGTGATTATCTGCACAGCTGCTATGCATTATTCCTATTTCACAAAATTCACAGGATGTAACAAAATTAATATCTTCAAACCTTTTTTTACAATATTTACAGCTCTCTGATCCTATCTCAAAATCAGACAATGGCTTTAACCATTCTTCACGCCAGAGTACTACTACCATTTTATTCTGTATAATGTACTTTATAGCAATAAAGCATATACAGATTAGCGCAATCAACGACGTAAACTAATAAGGATGAATGTTGATCAGTATGCCATCAAAGAACTGCAAATGATAAGTGTATAACTTGGATCATACTGATGTTCTAATCCAGAAGATCGTAAATACACAGTAATACTTCTTATACTAGTGATATGCTTATGAGTGCACTTAAAGATCCATCTTGATCTAGTACAATGATCACTTGATCGATCGAATAGTATGATCAAATAGCATGATCGATAGTACGGCTTCACATAAATATTTGATCTGTTACAACATTGTTATGAAATATAGAAGCAGAACTGACATAGT
>JAFAQB010000317.1 GCA_019246625.1 Nitrososphaeraceae archaeon | reverse complement strand
ATCCGCATCTGATTCATGGCGATAAGCATCATTCAAAATCTTGTCGCTAGATATTATGCCCACTATAATTGGACAACGTATTTCCAAGCTAAAAGATTAATGAACAACATTACTTGACCGTCTACGTAATTATGTTAGTTAGCATAGCAACAAATGAGATAGTTCAATCACTTGTACAGAGAGGGTTTATTGAAAGAGACACACTAGAGTATGTTAAACTAACTGCAAAAGGTTTGGATAAATGTAAAGAAGATTGTCATTGATAATGATGGTAAAATGCTATGCATCTTTATTTCCTTAAATAGTTGGCTTAGATTATGATGCATGTTGAAAATAACTATAGTAATAGCGACGATCCTTTCTCTTTGTGCTACATCTTTCTTAGTTTATGGTAATGGTAATCCTGTGAATTTACAGTTTTTGCTCAATCATACTTGCATACAATAAAACACAGAAATCTAGTTAAAGACTCAGGAAATGAAGTAAATACTAGTGCTTAGCTCTATCTGCTAAAGATGAGTATATTTAGTTGAAGTCAGGCTTCAATCATTTATAGGCAAATAAAAAAATTTCTGCTCTTCAAAAAGATATAATAATTTTTCTTGACATTAAGACCATGATATATATCGGAAATGAATCTTGTTCTTCTTCTCACTTGACAGTGTATTATGTTGTTACTATTATAAAGAACGTACTTGGATATATGCTATCCTGATACCAATATTATTCCCTGATTTCACCTGTTACCAGCATATTTTTACTGAACTTGTACTTGCGCGATAAAGGAAGGATTATAATGGTTATGCCATAAAATCTGAAGGGATACTTTGCTTTGAATTGTGGTGCAGCTGCTAGACGTTACTACTTCTACTACTACTACTACTTGCCAATGATAAGAGAACAGTAATCAGAACAATCCGTACAAGTTATTTCGAAAATCTTCAAACCTTTTCTTGCGCAATTTTCTATTACGCTTTACGTCGATGTCCATTATAAGTATCTGCTCATTTACCGATGATCCAAATCTAATCTTTGGAATAGCAATATCAGTCTTGTAATCGTAATCAAAATCAACAAAAATGCTTTTTCCTTTATAGATGCTATTGTTATTGCTACTATTATCACCACAAACATTTGGTGCAGCTATTGGTATCCTGTTTTCAAGGGCTCTCACTTGTACATACATATGCCAAGGCTTTATACCCTCATACCTTATTTTCGACGGGAAAAAGAGTATATCCGCACCTTTCTTTACCAAAGCTCTAGCTACCTCTGGAAAAACAATATCATAGCATATTCCTATTCCAAACTTAATATTCCTGGTTTCAAATAGATCTACTTTGGTGCCAGCTTTTACAACTTTGCGCTGTGAGCCAAATGGATGAATCTTCAATTGACGGCCTAGTATCATTCCATCATTTGCAATTACAGGAGAAGAGATCTGTAGATCGTTACCATTCTTGTTGTTGTTACTATTGTTTCTTTCTATAAAAGCCCCTGGAATTATAACCATACTATATTCTTTTGCGATATCAATTATTTTGTCAAATTCTGTTTCAAAATTTGTGACTATTCTTGAATACCATAATTCCGGTAAGCATACTATATCTGAATCAGACAATCCAACTTTCCTTAGTAGTTTGAGAGCATGTTCTACTGCCTTATCTTTATTATTTTGTACATGCACTTGAACAAGAGCAATTCTTTGCACATCTAATACTATAATATTCTATAGATATACAAGGATTGGTAAACAATGCTAATAGAACATATGAGTTTTTTAGTTGTAACCTCCTAATGTACTATGTAATAGCATCAATATCATTCAGTTTCCACTATTGCCCTACTCTTTATTTGGTTTTTGTTAACACTCAGAGTTCCTGATGTTTCAATATCTGATCCTATTTCTTTAAATGAAGCCCTATGGTAGTCATTCATATGTTCAATGAGACGATAAAGATGATATCTATCACCAAGCAGATTACATTTATTGCATTTAATTCTATAACATGGATCAAACCCTAAAGTTCTATATGCCCTCAAAATATCCTCATCACCTACGTATTCATATATAGATAAGGTCATCTATGATGATTCATTTCCCATTCCAGCCTTTGACATCAATAGTCCGTTAACACATATCTTGACCATATGCTTTGTTGTTTTTGATGAAGATGTTGTTGTTGTTGTTGTGGTTTGATAATGATCTTGATCTAGATCAGTAATTTCAGAAATTTTCATAAACTGTCCAAAACATTGTTCTTCGGTGGCATTTTTCAGTATTTGTGAAAGTTTTACTTTCTGTTTCTTTTTTTGTTCTTGAACCTGAACCAACATTGAGCTTTCCTGTGTTGCCTTTGTTTATAAAGAGGTTGACATTGAAGTTTCTGACCTAGTATGTTCATCAACATATGCTACTCTGATAACGCAGTCTACAAAATGGATTATAACTATGCCAAAAGCTGAAGTACCCATCCCGGGTCTATTCCACAGACCGCCTGTAAGTACAGGGATTGGTGTGGCTCATATTGATTGTCCAAGTCTTTGTTTAGGTCATATCTTTCAATTATCTGCCTAATTAGCTTGACTTACTTCTCTGTTATTGTATTTTCTAAAATAGTAATCACCAAATCTTTTAATCGACTGAAGTATCCAGGATCCTTTATGCTGTTTTAGTTTAAATAGTTCTACGTCAGGGTTTGTAATTTCTTGATACTTTATGTCAGTACTGATAATCATGCTTTTTGTGTTAGTTTACTATCATATATTAATCATAATTTGAAAATTCTTATCAAACGTTTAGTCGAATAGTAGATAATATTATATCCATCAATACTCTCGTATTGTTCATGTTAGAAAGTATAGCATATGTGGGCCTTGGTTTTGCAACTGTCTTCCTTGCACTTGAAGCAGCATGGCATTTCACAGCCTGCAAAATCAAAGGCAAAACAATAAAGCCTTGCTTGTATAAACAAATTGGTATATTGAAATAGAAAGATAAAGGAATCCGGACGCATGAGAAAATTGGCTGCATCAATACTAGTACTTGGGATTTATTCTAATGATATAATATCTAAGAGCCATAGATGAGTATGAATAGAGAATCTTATCCAGTAATAAAGTTAAGTAAAATGAATACTTACTTTGTAATTGTCACTTGTAGAAATTCTGAGCATAATATCAAGCAATCTTTGAGTTCGCTTAAAGATCAGACAGTGAAACCAGAATATATAATAGTCATAAATGATGGTTCAACAGACAGAACACAAGAGATTCTTAATGATATTCAGAAGAATTCGAATGGTAGTCTTCATGTTATTCAACATCCAGATTGGGGATATGATGTTAATAGAACAGTCAAAAACTGGAACGAGGCCATTAAGTTAACAAAGGACAAGGACTTGCAAAAAACCGAATATCATTTAATAGCCACTGATGATACAGTTTATTCTAACGATTATGCCGAAAAGATTATTGCATTTATGGATTCAAATCTACAAGTAGCTGTTGTTTCAGGTAGTTATGCTCGCGACAAACCCTCCATGCCACATGGGGCCGGGAGATTTGTCAGAAATTCATTCTTTCAAAATGCTTCTTGGCAAGGCTACTATCCAGAGCAAATGGGTTTTGAGTCAGCTATATTATATGAAGCCAATTCTTGTGGTTTTGCAACTTATGTATTAAATGAAGCTAAGTTCCAGCATACAAGGCCTTTAGGAAGAGTGCACAAATTCCGTGAATTTGGAGCTAGCATGCGCACATTAGGATATCATCCTTTGTTTGCTATTGCTCGATTTTTAAAATATTTTGTAACGGGTAAGGTAACAGGTAGAATTGGATCTTTGTATATGTTGTATTACTACATTACATACAGACCTAAATCAGAAGGTTATGATAGTATGTATGGTAAAAAAATCAGGCATCACGTTAGACAAAAGCAAATCAACAAACTAAAAGATATATTGTCGTTGCATGGATCGGAGTGAACAAATTTAAACTTATGAGAATTGCACATATTAACAATACTTCAGGTGTAGCTTCTATAATTGCAGAACAACAGAAAACAGAGGGCCATGACGTAGAAGTATTTGTATTTAATAAAATAATTTACAGACAGTTTGGAGGAAAAAAATTCAACTACTATTCACCTATTTCTAGGTGGAAATTCTTTAGAAGACTAATAAATGAATATGATGTATGGCATTATCATCATCCATATGGCTCGCTAAAGAGATCTCTAGATAAACGACACAAAGACAAAATATACATAAAACACTATCATGGCTATGATATTAGAGGTAAGTTCGATGATGATTTTTGTCTTGTATCTACACCTGAC
Organism: Nitrososphaeraceae archaeon; assembly: GCA_019246625.1. Classification (GTDB taxonomy): domain Archaea; phylum Thermoproteota; class Nitrososphaeria; order Nitrososphaerales; family Nitrososphaeraceae; genus Nitrososphaera_A. The sequence continues at coordinate 2,718 of JAFAQB010000317.1, read as the reverse complement.
CTTTTACAATATGTTCCACATGGAAAATGGCTTCCTAATCCAATAGATATTAGGGAGATAAATTCAACAATAGTAAGGAATAACCAAAAAGACAGAAGAACAATAAGAATAGCACATTATCCTTATTACCAAAATTACTATTCTAATGACAACTATTCCAGCACATTCTCTGAGATAGAGAACGAAAAGGATTGTAAAGTAATTAGAATTTTAAATCTGCCTCATACCAAGACTTTGGAAACTATGGCAAGCTGTGATATAGTCGTAGGAAAGATATTGCCAGATGTAGGATGGTTTGGAAAGTTTGAGCTTGAAGGTATGGCTCTCGGTAAACCTGTTATTACTTATGTATATGATGAACTATATGAAAAATATAGGCCGCCAGTATACAGAACGACTGAAAATACTTTCAAACGAGATCTAACAAGCTTGCTTGAAGATAATACTGAAAGAGATAGATTAGGCAAAGAAGGACAGAGTTACATCAAAAAATATCATTCAGTGGAGAATATCGTTAAAGCTGTAAATGGGTGTTATGCTCTAATGTAATGGTACAATATATACTGAAGCTTTTTTTGAATTGGTTCTGAGTTTTTTAACACTACCTCCACAATCTATGCAAGAACTGGAACAGGAGAAGAAGGAGGGAAGGACAACAACAAAAAGAAGAATCAAATAACAATAAAACTCGCCAGTAGGACAGGGATTATTGATGCACTTCTAGGTAATATAGAGCTGAAGCCATCTCAAATTCTATCTTTTTATAATTGCTGAATGTCAAATAGATTTTAGCACTTAAGGAATTACATATGCATCGCATTTTAAATATACATGCTTATCGACTTATTTTCTATATGATAAGTAAAACAGAAAGAGTATAGTATCGTACTGCTGAACAATACGAGAGCCTCGACAGGATGATGATTTGACACACTGGACTCGACTGATATTGCTGATCATTTACAGGTATGGAAAAATAAGGCTAGAAAATATTTGAATTCTTAACAATTGACTATTATCTTATAATTTTTATTTATAGATGTAAATAAAAACTAAAAGAAAGTTTAAATTCTTGTTTAGTATACTAAATTAGTGCAAGCTGAAAAGATCTTAAATTCAATAGTAGAGAATGTAATAGAGAGACTGCATAAATTGCAGATAAAATGGGTGAGGTTGAATTTTTGTGATCCCTTTGGTTTTCTACAACAGATTACTGTAAATAGTAATCAAATAACCCAAAGTGCCTTTACTGATGGGATTCCTAGACTTGATGGTAGTTCAATAAAGGGATTCAAAGAAATCTATGAATCTGATATGTTACTCAAGCCTGATCCATCTACTTTTGCCATATTGCCAGAGTATTTTGATAAAAATCATCATCACAGAAAGAACAACAATAACAGCAATACCATTTATAGATCAGGCAATTCAGCCCGAATGTTTGTAGATATTTATGAAGGGTTTAGTGGAACACGATGTTCTAGGGATTCAAGGTATATTGCTCAAAAAGCCGAGGAGTTCGCTCAAAACAAAGGATTTCATAAAAGCTATTGGGGCCCTGAATTAGAATTTTTCGTCTTTGATAAAATCAACCTTCTTCCAAGTCCAATTTCAACAATTAACTGCTCTGGTGGTTCAGGATATTCAATAGAATCAGCTGAAGCACCATGGAATTCTGACAATGGTAATGGATATACCATACCTTTTAAAGGAGGCTATTTTCCAGCACCACCCGCAGATACTTTAACTGATTTCCGGGATGAGGTATCAGAAACACTTCAAGAATTTTTTGGGATAAATGTTGAGGCTCACCACCATGAGGTAGCAACAGCTGGACAGTGTGAAATACAAATAATGTATGATCGGTTGGTATGTACAGCAGATAGCGTCATAACATACAAGAAAACAGTAAAGGAAACAGCTGCAGAACACGGGATGGTATCTACATTTATGCCAAAACCGATTGCAGGAGATAATGGATCAGGTATGCATATAAGCCAAAGTTTATGGCAGAAAAATAATGGTAAGGAAATAAATGCATTTTATGATGCAAATGATGAGTATGCCGAGCTTAGCCAGACCGCACTTTATTATATAGGAGGCATTATGGAACACTCTAGAGCACTTTGTTCAATAACAAACCCAACAACAAATTCTTATAGAAGGCTAGTACCTGGATATGAAGCTCCAATAAATATTGCTTGGAGTAAGATGAACAGATCGGCCAGTATAAGGATTCCTGCGCACTTTAAAAATATGCAGAAAGGGAAAAGAATAGAATACCGAACACCGGATCCTAGCTCTAATATTTACCTTGTCGAAGCTGCACTCTTATTGGCAGGATTAGATGGGATCAATAAAAAAATACAAGCACCTGACCCTGTTGATAAGGACATATACAAGCTTTCAGAAGAGCAAAAAAAGGTACATGGTATAAAAAAATTGCCAACTTCATTACAAGATGCTTTGGAAGAATTAGAATCAGACAAAGAGTTTCTAAAACCTGCTTTTTCAAATGAATTCTTGGATATGTACTCTGAAACAAAGAAACAGGAATATATAAGTGTTGCATCAGTGCCTTCACCAAGAGAATTCTATATGTATGGTAATATCTAAAAGGTGTGTGATGTATAACTACTGCCTTACTCTAAAGACGTACTAGACCTTAAAAGGAATTTTATAAAGCAGGCCATTGGTTCTGGATATTATGATAAGACA
>JAFAQB010000315.1 GCA_019246625.1 Nitrososphaeraceae archaeon | reverse complement strand
TATTCTTCTGGCACTAATATTAAGATGTTCAGGCATTCCCAGCATTCCCAAAACTCAACAGTACTACTACAACAGCAGTACAGCAGCAGCAAAGCACTCCCACGCCAGCAGCATCTCCGTAACATATATGCTTGCTAGCTCCAAGCCGGGTTCCAATATTCCAGAACTAGTCTAGTCAAGCTCATGACGCCCACCATCTGATACGAGCCCAAATTAACTGACTTAGCCAGATTCTCGCCCTTGCTTTGCTGCCGCCACACTACGTTATGATTTGACTATCTGCAACAAGATAATAATAATAATATCTTGTTTTAGTGCATGAATTTCATTTCCTTTTAAACTACTCTTTACTATATTCATTTAGTTTTCATTTTTAACAAGGAGCAATATTAGGTAAGAGCACAAATTTCAGCAATATGTCTTTTTGACTAAAAAACATGCTCAAAATTTGATAGGTGCATGCTTGGATATATTTATATATATTATAGAGATGCTACCGACTGCTAGTTAAGATTACAATACTCTTAGCTCTACCTTAAGCTGACTGTCATGTAAGCAAAACAACTTAACCAGGGAAAGATAGGCGCTTTAGACCAAGCGCCTACCTTGAGGTGAGCGGATCTGACTCCTGGCTAGTGTAGGATCAGGAACAGCAGTATATTTTATGTCATGTAAGCAAAACGACCCAGTAAGAGAAACATTTTCTGCAGACTAGATATTTTTATCTTTATATAATAATCTCTTAAATAAGTCATGGTTTTTCATCGAAATATAATAAAATCCTGACCATACATTGATAACATATCCAAATCTAGGACATGCCTTCTATCCTTCATCTCAGTGGTCGACTGGAATTGGATCTATACAGCAGTATGTCTTGGCAGATCTTCTTAAGCAGGGTTCCACCTTGAAAAGCTTTCTTGATGTAGGAGCGGCTGATATATTGTTAAAGATTAAAGATATGGAAGGATATAGAAGAGTATTATCAAGCACGGAAATACCACGAACAGATCCACCATTAAAATTGTTATGTGAAGGCAAAGTTGATGAATTCACTCCGTCTGAGAAATCGGTGCTTTTACATGTCTATGGCTAACTTGGAGGTTGCTTGAACAGATAGTACAATACATTGGAAGACTATTATATGTTGTAGAACAATATCAAGAATTAAAAATAATTTTAGATCCTGTTTATCATGGTGTTGGTTAATTTTTCAAAGGAAAAACATGCAGAAGCAGAGCTAGCAGTCGATGAAAAGCTAAAAAGCCGTGTTTTTCTTGTTTGAAATTTTTCTTGTTACTAAAAAACCATGTTCTACTGTTTGTGATTTTTGACAACTAAAACTTTTGTAATTAAGATTTAAAACAAAATAAAAATAGTAAAATATAGGACAACTGACAAACAAACTTGAGTGGAAATACTACTACAGTATTCTGCCTGCTAGGTTGTTGTCAATTATTCACATAGGTATGAAGCAAGCATAAATTAATAATAACAATCTATATATAGATACTTTCTTCTTTTGTCATAAATCTCTATGCATTTAGTTCAAGTTCCTAAAGCTAATGGCCCTTTTGAAATAGTGGAAAGGGAGGTTCCAGAACCTAGTCCTATGCAAGTACGTATCAAAGTGCAAGCCTGTGGCATATGTCATGGTGATTCTGTCACCAAACAAGGATTATTCCCAGGTATAAAATATCCAAGGGTTCCTGGTCATGAGATTGCAGGGGTTATAGATAAAGTAGGCAAAGATGTAGTTGAATGGAAGCTGGACAAAGAGTTGCAATAGGCTGGCATGGAGGTCATTGTGGCCATTGTGAATCATGCAAACGTGGAGATTTTGTTACGTGTAAGTATCTTCAAGTACCTGGTATATCATATGATGGTGGTTATGCTGATTATGTGATTGCTCCTACGGAAGCTCTGGCATCAATCCCTGAGCAGCTTTCAGCTATAGAAGCTGCACCTCTTATGTGTGCTGGTATTACCACTTACAATGCTCTTCGGAATAGTGGAGCGCGTGTAGGTGATACAGTTGCTATTTTTGGAATGGGAGGACTTGGACATCTTGGAATTCAGTTTGCTGCCAAGATGGGTTTTAATACTGTTGCTATTGGAAGAAGAAAGGAAGAGGAAGAGGAAGTTGCGATGAAAATGGGTGCAAGGCAATACAT
>JAFAQB010000304.1 GCA_019246625.1 Nitrososphaeraceae archaeon | reverse complement strand
GAACTAAACTTATGCAAGCAATTGAACAACGCTTTAAATTCGCTAATCGCTATGAACTGTTTACAGGACACAAGAGAAATCGGAATTTACACCTATACCAAAAACTTGGCTATTATGAATTCAAAACAGTACCTGTAAATGAATCGCTTACAATGGTGTTTTTAGAGAAATATAATAATCATAACAATAACCAATAACGAAAAAGGTTCTTGATGACCGACGACTACTACCTTAACTTGCGATGTCCATTCCTCTTTCGTATTTGCTTTTATTGCTGCTACTACCATTACTACTATACCCCAAGCCTCAGCTACAAACAACGCAATATATCGCTTAGGACGTACTGACAAATGGGCATGTAGAAACTGTAAAATCAAGGCCTACAAATGGTTTATGCAAACACATAATCGTAGTGGAAAAAGGTAAGTGAAGATAAGAATTTGACCAGTACTAACAGCAGCAAAAAAGATAGTAGAGAAGACAAGGAACGTGAGGAAGCTGAGAAAAGAATACTCAATGATGACCCATATATCTCAAGATGAGCTTGAATTTGTCCTCTCATTACTAAGAAAGCCAAGATTTTTTCCGTCAATAGAATATACCCGCTTGTGTATTAGTTCTGACCAGCTTGAGAAAGGATCATCATCATCATCATTGTTATCGTTATTTTTAGGAGAAATAGGAAAAGGTGTTGTGTGTATTTTCGTTTGCCGTTTATTATTGTTATTCTTCTTCTACTAAACCTTTAGCAATTTTACTCATTCGTTACCTCATTCAAATATGTCGCTGTCTCTTACGGCGTAAAAACGTTTTACCTGCACCTATCTACAATTGGATTAAAAACCGTCCCTTCAAAAAACAAGCATTACATAATAGATCAGGACACACATTTTTATCCTCTCTGACCTGGGCATTGTCGAGTCGCTGCAACCTATGTTATCTACTAACTGATATAATAGACTATTCAAGAATGCTTTTGGTAGTCCTTCATAGAATTCACTATTGTAATGATAGTAGGATGTTTCATATACAATATATAGCTCAGTAGAAATCATCAAAAAGTAAAGATTAGTCATCATATGCATATTGTAGGCTATGCATCTGAATGATGATCCTCTATTCTGTGTTCTTACTAACCTTGAGTAACATGTTCACCAAATAGTCTTTTTATCACAGACATTATGGTTTCATCCTGTTGTTACGACAAAAGAGATTGTAATGGCTAAGGAGTTTATGTCGTGAAATCTGAAATGGTGCTTTGCTTTGAATTATGGTGCTGCTGGATGTTACTACTACTATGTAAGTATGATCTGTCATCTTCCTCATTCTTGTTCTTCTCTTCCTCCTCACTATATGAGGCCTCTGGCAACCCAACCATCTTTCTGAATTGTAGTAGGAAAATGCTAATGAGAAGTAATAGAAACGGTTTTATCAGGACTCCTAGAAAAGAAGGAAGTGCATGATTCCTTATGTGTAATGCATCAACAGACTTAAAATCTCTTCCTCGAACAAGATTGAGCGAACTTACGTTTGGCAATTGCGTGACTTTTTCCATTGATGGTGAGGAAACTTTCAAATTGATATATGATAAAATCATTGAAGCAAAAACTTGCATTTACATAGCCAACTATGATCTAGATCCTAGGTTGCAATTCGTAAGAGAACAAGGAAGAGAAAATTCCTCCCCAAAACTGAACTCAGCCCCAGACTCTTTAATTCGATCACCTTGTATAACTGAAGAATCCATCGCCATTAATAACAATGACGATAAGCAGCGGTTCAGAAATGAGGCTTATCCATTACAAGACCTTTTGATTGAAAAGGCTAAGCAAGATGTAGAGGTTAAAATTATTGTATGGCAGCCAAGGCTCGAACTTAGAATAGTTCCAGGGGCAGATCAAAGAGGATTAGGGACAAGAACAAAGGAGGTAGAAATTATGAACGAACTTGCTAAACGTAATAAAATCGAACAAAATTTGATCGTAAGAATAGATAACACTGCGCCCACTATTACGTCTGGACATCATGACAAAATTATTATCATAGATAATCAAATTGGGTTCTGTGGTGGCCTAGATCTCTCGCATGGTAAGTGGGATACGAGCCAACATGATTTTGATAATCCCTTAAGAGAGGCACATGCACAACCTTGGCATGACATCGAGGTAATGGTCAAAGGGCCTGTGGTATGGGATTTAATTTATCATTTCCATCAGAGGTGGGTATATTCCTTAACAAAGGACGCAGGTCAAACACGAGGCGTAGAGATTAAATCGTATTTTTCTAATCGTTCCAACGACGGAGACACAAGTATTATTGCTCTGCGTACCTGGAATAAATTCAATAGAAATGGTGGCATCGTAGCATGGTATGCTGGTATGATTAGAAAAGCAAAAGAAAGTATATACATAGAAAATCAATTCCCTTTTGAAAATAAATTCATCACTCAACTACTTGTGAAACGGCTCAAAGAAGTCCAAAGTCTAAAAGTCATAATAGTGGGTCCGGTTGATCCCAATCTTCCAGGGCTTGTTGGCAGTATTATAGCAAAAGCAAGTGTAAATGATATTGATGAGAATTTGAAGGCTTTACGAAAAGCTGGCGAAGACAGAGTCAAGACATATTGTCTGATTTCACAGCATGACTCGATCAACGAAAAGCGGAAGCAAATCTATGTCCACTCAAAAATTATGATAGTCGATGATAAATGGATCACGATAGGGTCTGCAAATATGGATAGAGATGGCTTTAAAGATTCAAGTGAATTCAATTTAGGAATATTGGCACCAGTACTTGCAAGACAGCTAAGAGTAAAGTTATGGCATGAGCATTTAAGTCATAGCAATAGCGTCCTGGCAGATGTCAACCTTGACAACTTTGACGAAGGTTTTTGGGTTTGGAAAAAATTGGCAGATGATAATGGAAAAAAAATTATAAAAAAAGAAGCTATATCTGGCCATGCATACTATCACAACTTTGAAGAGATGAATCTTCCTCCACCTTACCCTAGGGCAAAAGACGATACAAAATTTAAATGGTTCTGACATTTCAACTCTAACCACAGGAATCAATTTCTTGTTGTTGTTGCATTGCAATAGATAATGGCAACAATATTTACGTTGCTGACACATTTAGTAATCGCATTCAAAAGTTTACTAGTGATGGCACGTTTATTACAGAATTTGGTTTTGTTGGCTCCGGCAATGGCCAATTTGATACTCCACATGACCTTGCAATTGATTCATCTGGAAATGTGTACGTCGCTGATACAGGAAACCGTCGCATTCAAGTATTTGCCCTTGATCCTTGATTAACAGTAGATGACAAATCTGAATATTCTTCTTCAGCACCTTTCTTATGTTATGATAACTCTACCTTGATAAGTAGACTCCTAAGACAGTGCGCGGCCCTACTCCATAAAAGTCAGTCATATGCTTTTATTCTCCTTTGATCAGATCGACTAAAATCGATTATTGTGATGATTAGATGAAGATTGCGTTTCATATCCTGTTAATATATACTCTCCCTTCTAAGCCTCTCTTTGCCACTCTTGGTAGATGGTGTCCTTCTTAACTGCATTCCACAGCAAGGACAGAATAAACCATTATGGTAAAAATAAGTCTCACATCTTCTACAATACTTCTTGCCATCAATGTATTGATTATACTCAAAGCTAGATTTACATCCTAACCTTTCGCATATGTTTCGACATACCATTAGGGGAACAGTATTAAGCAAGAAATCTGGTCTTTAAAAAGAATGGATCACCAATAGGAGAGGGGATAATGTCTTTGCAGCAATATTAGCTTCTTATTTGCAACCTTGTAAATACATTCAGTATCTTTATGACTGACTACATCACCCCTGATAGAAACCGTTCTGCTCTTCTTATCATTGATGTTCAAAAAGATTTTACTCTAGCTGGTGCTATAGCTGAAATGCCAGGCACTTTACAGGCTGTACAATATATACAGCGCCTAGTCAAAGCCTATAGAGAAAAAGGTTATCCTGTAATTCATATTATAAGACTTTATCGTGCAGATGGGTCTAATGTTGATTTGTGTCGCAGGAATGCTATTGAGGGTGGAAAGCAAGTGGTTATTGCTGGAAGTGATGGTGCAGAGCTAATGGATGAACTCAAACTCTCCAACAACATTAGATTGAATTCAAATCTGTTGCTTTCAGGTCATCCTCAGCAGGTTGGATCTATGGAATGGGTAATATACAAGCCTAGGTGGGGAGCCTTTTACAATACAC
>JAFAQB010000301.1 GCA_019246625.1 Nitrososphaeraceae archaeon | reverse complement strand
GGGTTAATCACTCCCCTGCCAATGATTTTACCTTCTTTTAGCTTTGACAATGCCTCTGTAACCTGACTGAGTTTGAACGTATCTGAAACTACAGGTTTGATTACACCTCTTTTTGCCAAAGATAATAATTCCACCATGTCACTTAGCGTCCCAGTGTATGATCCGATTAATTTGTATGCTCGCGTTGGCATACTAACCAAATTTAGCCTTAGTTCACCTCCAAAAAGGCCTACCAGTACAAGCTTTGCTCTTCTTCTGAGAAGCTGCATATCTGTTTCTACAGTCTTCGATGCGTTGACAAAATCAATCACAGCATCTGCACCCATCTTGTCAGTCATTTCCATAATTGCTTTAACTGGGTCTTCTTTTTTAGAATTTATTGTATTATCCGCACCATTCCTTTTTGCAGCCTCTAATTTTTCATCATCCAAATCTATGGCAATTATCTTTGCTCCTGTAATTGCTTTAGAAAGCTGCATAGCCATCAAGCCTAATCCGCCTGCACCCACGATAACTACATTATCATTTGGTTTTAAAGTCGTATTCTTTACAGCTCCATATGCGGTAAGTGCAGAACATGATAATGTTGCAGCTACATTGGTATCTATATTCTCAGATATATTCACCAAATACTTGTAACTTGGAACCAACACATACTCTGCATACCCTCCATCTGTATAAACTCCTAACGATCTAGGCTTGTCACACAGGTTTTCTTCACCGACTCTACAAGCAGGACAAAGACCTTCGCCTATCCAAGGAAACACAAGAACTTTTTCATTTTTACTAAACCCTTGTGCCTCCTCTCCCATGCTTTCTACAATTCCTGCGATTTCATGACCAGGAGTTAATGGATACTTTACTCCTCTATCAGTTGTTTTTAGAAGTTGACCTCCAGGGCCCTCATAACCTCCCTCCCATAAATGAATATCACTATGACAAACACCTGACGACTCAACTTTAACAAGTACTTGAGAACCTTTGGGCTTTGGAATTTCAAGCTCTTGTACTTCCAAAGATTGCTTTGGTTTAACGATTCTTGCGGCTTTCATATATTCATATTATAACATTAATTGAATAAAAAATTGGAGCACGGAAATGCAATCATTTGAAGCTATCTGCAAACATTTTATAGATTAGATTATCACTATGAAACATGGAATTAAAATTTAATCTAATTGCTTAAGGCATTTATATATCTGCTCTAAGATTACTTGGTCCTTTTGAAATTCTTGATAAGAAAAGGAGAAAAGATGCCTTAACTTAACACGACCAATCACTTGATCCAAAAAACTAATAAATGAACTTTGCTTACATATTGAAGTTTTTTCCTCGTAATTGCAATTACAACTATTATTATCCCTTTTTGCTTCCAGCTACTGCTGATTGTTCTTGTAGTCTACATGATTATCTGTTTCGTCGGGATTCATTGAAATTTCATTTCGAGCCACATCTTTTCGCTTAATTATTTGTCTATATTAGAAGAGTAAAGTATAGATGGATACATTACAAATGCAGATTGCTGATCTATTTTTATAAAAAGTCAATTTAGAAAGAATGGGGTCTATCAATATTTAGATTTATTCAGCAGCAGATGATCGTACTAGTAGACAAGCTGCAGAGAAAGTTGCTAGATCAATTACTTCTGGCTCTTGCTATTACAGATTTTTGCTTGCTAACTTGTACAGATATACAAAAAGGCGAACATGTAATCTTTAGCAATTATATATGCACTAGACAGATCGTGTGATAGTATATAGGCTATCGATTCTATTGCAATAGGACAAAAAAGATGACATATATCCTGTGGGATGGCCTGATCAATGTATGGCATAAAACTAGAGGCATAATGTATATAGATAAGACAGACAATAACATCAAGATACTAAATGTGGTTACAAAACATCACTTGACTCTTTTGAAAGAGTTATATGAGATCGTAAGCAGCTCTAAACTTTACGAAAATAATAAGACAAGGAGAGCAAACGATGAAAATACCCTAATAGAAAAAAAGGATTTGTGATTATGGAGCAAGACATTTAATTTGGTAGTTAATTTAGATTTTCCTTATTGGATTCGATTTGCACATTTTATAAATATAATATTTATCACATTATTAATTCGAAGTGGCATAGAGATACTGAGCGCACTTCCAAAGCTGTACTCCAATGATCATGCAACGCCTGGAACTGAGTGGATAAAGTTTACTAGAAAGAAAATGCCACAAGATAGGCTCTGGATCTCGCTAGAGGAGGAAGAGTCTTTTCCATCGTTAGTTGCTTTACCAGGACACAAAAATCTCGGTCTGGGAAGACATTGGCATTTCTTTTCTATAGTTTTTTGGATAGCCAACGGGGCAGCATATTATATCCTACTTTTTACA
>JAFAQB010000300.1 GCA_019246625.1 Nitrososphaeraceae archaeon | reverse complement strand
TAGTGAAGATGGCCAGACTATCCCAAGAGATGCAGTCTGCGACACAATTTGAAGCCAAATTGGATTTGGTATGTCCATAAATACATGGTGAGAAAATACAAGCACAGAGAAAATAAAATAGAACACCCATGGACGGTAATTCCATTTATTAAATGATACTCTTTCCTTACCATACCGTGGAGCAAAGAAGTACATTCCACCCAGAAATATCAGCAACGGGAAGTATACAATTGGATGGGCAAAGAACCACCATGCATCCTTGGTTAAAAGCCAGTTAGAAGAGGAGATTGGATTTTGAATAGATAAAAAACCATTAGCAAGTTGTACAAATAGACCGGGGTTTGCAACGATCTGTATCATTGCTGTTACAAATGAAGCGACTAACAATATTGGTACCGCGGGTGTTACGTCTCTCCATTTCCTTGTAAACCATCCATTTATCCCTAATAATGATACCCATCTTACTTCTGCTGGCAGATCCTCTCGGTGCGTATGGTCCAAATCCTGTATAGAATAAGGATCTTCTCCTTCCTCTAAATCCTGTTCTTCTTTTGGTACTGCGTTTTCTCCATGTCGCGCCCCATACATCTGAGTTCCAACAGGTATCTTTCCTCTCAGCAGAGTTAACAAAATTACAATACAGAATATGGTAATTGCTACACCTACAAGAAGATCTCCTGCCATAAATGTTATAGCAGCAGTTGTATCCCAAGTCATTGTCGGCGTACCGGGCAAAAAGGTTAGAGGCATCAGGTTATACCATCCAGCGCCAAAACCAGAGACAGGAGACAAGAATATTAGTACTACTGCTGCTTCCATCATCCAAAATGAAATCTTGGCTAACTTCATACTAGATAAGGGCTTCCTACCCCATTTGCTTGTTGCATAGTAGCCAAACCACATCGTATTCATAGACAGTACTCCAAAGAACATTACTTGACCATGGGAAGTAAGGAGAGAATAGAACAGCACATTTTGTTGAATTGAATCAACACCAAATTTTGTTATAGGTACATCTGCTTGTATAATGCGCATTCCAATTGCGCAGGTTCCTGCTATTAGAAAGTTGATCAGCATAGCCCCAATAAACATTAAAGTTAATTTTTTGAGAGCAGGTGAAACATCGTACTGGGGTAATTGCGGTGGCTCTTGAGGATATCTACTTTGATCTTTTTCTCCTGTTAACAATCTTTACTCAAACCTTGAACTAGTTGTTAACGTATACATAACTAATATATAAAAAACATTTTAATCTATTTAGAATCGTTCGTTTATAGGGGTATTAATAGTTGGTTGCAAAGGATTCAGACGGAAAAAGAATATTTATAAGATGCAAGGTATCTCTAACATTCTTTATAAATTTTGTAATTGAATCATTAAATATGATTTTTTATAATAATAGTGCCACTGTATATGGCTGATACCAATAACAGGGAAGCAGGAAGACGATCTGAACATAATCATCAACAGCAGTATACGCAGGAATACAAGAAGCTATATAGTGTAAAGAAAGGAGCTGGCTATGGCGCATTCGGAGGTTTTATTGCAGCTGTTAGTTTTACTGGAATAATGTTATGGATGCCAACAATTTTTCACTTTCCAGAAGGTACTTTTCTTCATACTTTGAGCTCATCTACCGTAGGCACAAAAAGCGATCCTGTTTTAAGTGGTCTTGCAGCCTTTTCCATTATCCTCATTCAAGGGATAGGTGTAGGTGTCATCTTTGGAGTTGTTACATCAAAAGTAAAAGCACTTCATCCTTCCAGCAAATATAGAGGCATTGGATTTGGCCTTGCTACTGGAATTATCGCATTCTTGGTCTTATATCTCCCAGTAATCTTTACCGGGTATCCACAACTACTTATCAGAACATTTGCAACTTTTCCCACAGCAGAGCTATCAACACGCGGAGTACAAGATCATAATATTATGATTTTATCTTCATATCCGAAATACTTACCGGGCATAATCGGTCTAGGAGTTTTGGCATACTTAGTATACGGATTTCTCATGGGCGGAATAATCACTTTGGCATACTCAGTCTACAATTTTGATCTTATGAAAATGAAAGAGAAAGAAAGGCAAGAAAAAGAAGAAGGAAAAAAGAAGGCTAAAGACGAAAAAACCAGAAATGACACCCGTCAACAAAAATAAAGGGAAACAAAAGGTGGGATAATTTTCAATTGTTACCCAATGGAGTTTTAGTATGGTTTGGCAAAAATATTCGTAGTTATATCTTAATGATTATATTTGGAACTCTCATTGCTACCTCTCTCCAGCCTAATTTACTTGCAGCAACTGAAAAAGACCTTGCTAGTCATATGGTGTTAGAACACACATTGTTTTTTTTCCTTGGTGCCATCTCAGTTCAAGTTGCTGAAACAGTCTTGAGGCTGATTGTATCGTTTGAAAATACAAAGAAAAGAAAGAGTAGATCATACTCAGAAGCTCAAGGAAGGAAAAGCAATTTGACGTTAAAGATAATTTCTATATGGAGTCAATCATTAAGAAAGATCTTTATTGTTAATAACAGACATGGTTTCATATGGATCATTATCCCGATTATCCTCTTGACCTTCTGGCACTTGCCTTCTATCTTTGATTATGCCACTTTAAATGAACAGGTCCATATTATACAACATATTTCATTTATAATTGTGGGAGCTACTGCTTTTCTTGCATTAAGGGCACTAGGCGAATCATTTAAGATTCTTATTTTGATCTCTTTGAATGCGATTATGGCTTTTGCAGGCTTAATGTTCGCAGTTACAAGTACGCCAATTTATCCTGTCTATTCTGTTAGCAGTCATAATGACGCAGGGACTTATATGCTGATAACTTGCATACTGCTCCTCCTTGTAGTACTACCTACGTACCTAATCAGTAGAACAATTTTCCACGTGCGTGTCAAAACAATAAATAGCAATAGCAACCGATGGCAACAGGGATTAGAATAACAGGCATTGTTTTTTATGATTTGATAATGAACAAATTACAGGATAAATAAGTAATTTTAGGATTCAATCAAGTTGTACTAAAGAGACAAAAACATGTAGCTATAACATCATACAATCTTTACCTTTTTTAGTTCTACAGGCTAGATATTTGCATATAACTCACTGCAAAGAAAGCGAATGGTTATCATTACAGTAACGTTATAGTATGGTCAAAGATGATGATGACATAATATGAGTCCATAATGTCAATGTATAGGCAAAAAAAGAGAGACTTTTAATGTTAAATGGGACAATGTCATGTTTATCTGCTATTATCTATCATCATATTACATGGAGTATAGAAGCAGAAACAAGATAATTACTTCAATCCTACAAACAGCAGCTGATGCCATTGCCAAAAATAATACTAATGACCGTTGGGTAAAACAAACATACATCATGCATAAAACTGATCTATCTAATGTATACTTCGAAGCATATTTGTCGCTCTTGCAACAGAAGGAACTAATAGAATATAACGGTCAAGATCAAATTTTTAGAATAACAGACAAGGGTATGCGTTTTCTACAGATAAATAATCATGTTAGCAAGTTGTTTTCTCAAACTAACTAAGTTCTTGACAGAAGATTATCGACAAACTAAGGCACACTTAAAAACATAAGAATAGAAATAAACTAACAATATTTCCTTTTAGTCTCTTTGAATTATACTTTGCTATTACTACTAATAATTAGCCTGGCCTTATTTTCGGTGGTTTAACTTTTGCTTTTGTTAAGTCTAAAAGATAGAAAGCAACATAGCAACTAGTTATAGATACTTAGCTCACATCTTATCAATGCGTATTATGATGGTGTTAAGATGTATTGAAAGAGGATATCATACAGATATTATGAATAGTAATATTGATTCAACGGATGACAAACAATTGTTTGCTCGTGTAAAACGAACTGTAGATAAGCTGTTTTCACCTGTAATTTTTGATAACAGCCCCAGAATAAACTCCTATACATAATTTAATCTCTAAATAATCTTTTAAGACTCAAAGGAGATCATGGTAAAAGGTCGAACATGAGATTGTTTTCGGAGTTGGTAGGAATTTTGGCTATATTCAAAACAAAAACAAAATAAAAAAGTGAAAGCTCTAGAAACTTTCTAACATTATTGTTAATACTGGTTATTATTATAATTATTTACAGCTATATCACTTTGTTTGACTTGAATTCCCAGAGCTAGAAGTGTTACTTTTCTGTGCAGAAGATGTTGCTATATTGTTATTACAGCCAGAAGTCATATTCGGCAGTTGTCTTATACTGGCTGGTGTTTTAGCCGTAACAGCATGCTCCTTTCCAAAGGCCTTAAAAGCATTTGGATTACCAATATTTTTATTCTTTAAGATAATTTTTGTGTTATTTCCTGGACCGAGATTTGCAATCTTTGGAATGGTGTTAATGTTTCCAATGCCACAATTGGTAGCTCCTGCAGTATTATTCTTTGTTTGTGCTCTTGCTAGTGAGTTGTAATATGGCAATGATAGTGCTATTGTCGAAAGTAAAAGTGCTATTCCCAGTACTGAAATAATAGCTGTATTTACAGCTAATACCTTGTGTTCCTGTAGAATTCTTAAACTCATTAAACTAGACTTTTAATGATTGAACTTAACGGTTTCAGAAAAAAAATAGGGAAACTAATGATTCCACAAACAGATCATAAGATTAAACTATATTTTTCTGTACCTAGACTATTGTCATTATACATCTATGACCATTAATATTGAATAGTGATAGATCGTGATAGTTCGAGTCTATCTTATGTGATAATGTATCATTAACATCTTGACATTACCTAACGTACTCTGTGGGTGCTGCATATAGAAATTGGCTAGTATAGCATCCATATCCATTTTAGGATCTCGCTTCTTTGCCTTACAATCTTTTATAATTTCCTTAGTCCCCATCCACTGCTCTCCTATCTGGATCTTTAGAGCCTTGATGAAGGAAAGATTGACACTATCAACATAAATTTTGTTTATAGTACTACTATATTTCTGGAACAAGCCCCATACGAAGGCAGCATTTCATTGAAATTTGGAGGATAGTGTCTTCTATTCCCAGGACTTATTAGCCTATCTACTCTTTGGGTTAACTACAACTCCAAAAGCAAAGGAGTCAAAGCCACATCAATGCCCATAGATTTTTGCGTGTAATAATTAACTCATCTGGCGGTTTAACCAATCAATTCTCTGATGCCATTGTATGCTTGCAAGAAACTTGTGCCTTTATCTGTTGTTCTATACAATCTATTATCTTCATACTCAAAGCATTCTATCAAACCATTTTCTATCAATAGATTCATGTATCCTTTCAACCTATTGTAAGTCAAAAATGATCTGTAGTATATTTTTGACTTTGTTACTGCACCACTAACTGCAGATTCTAGAATTACTGCTGATATATCTGTCTTGGATCTATGTTTTAGATCCACATCTTTTTGTATGGTATGAGAGATGACTAGCATAAACTTAATAAATAGAAAAAATTGAGCATATAAAAAATAGGAGCACTCTACTGCACACAGTTGCAAACATACTGTAACATCTATCGATAGCTAATGGTACATTGCAGGTCAGTATATATGATGAGTGGCACAGATTTACTATTTTCTGCAATGCACCATTGATTGATTTGGCGCCGTTCTAACTACATAGGCGGATATCATAATTAAGTGGTGAGTTTGGTGGCATAGGTGGCTCAAAAGGATCAACATAAGCTTCAATTATGGTGGGGCTTTTTTCTTTTAGGGCAAAGTGTATTGTTGACTTTACCTCATCAGGTTCTTTTACATAATAGCCTTTGCCGCCACATGCTTCAGCGAATTTGACATAGTCGATAGGTGTGAACTCCTTATTGCTGTATCATAAGCAATTGCAGGATTGATAAAACAAGATCAATTAAAAGAAGATTATATTATACCCAAACTAAATGACCCAAGGCTTCACTTCGCAATTACTCAGGCTATAAAAAATACACATTTCAAATCTATGAGTAAAAATAGTAATAGTAGTAAAAACGCTGTTTACAGTCATTAAACAGCGTGCTGCAAAGCATATTCCATTAAGATCAGCTATTCTGTAAACTGTATGATAGTTAAAAAGTATAGATTTAACAATGCAATAGCCTTGAAAGAATACCTCGTGACTAGCTATTTGTTTGTTCTTCTCTTTCACCAATAATTGTCTACAGATAATAATTTTCTTAACAAAGATCTTTGTGTTGGTGGTATGATATGATCATTTTTTATCATCACCATTGTAGGAGTTACAGTCATAACCGCTCCAGCTACTCATCCGTTATTCTCCGCTGGTTTAAGTGGCATTGGATCCCATGCGTCCAAGTACTCTTGTATGAGAACTGGTTTCATATATGTCACTCATAATATAGATAAGCAAGAGCACTCATGTTAATTGCTGCAGCCAATACGATACCCAACCACCCGTGGAGGGGGTTCATCCATCCATCCTTTGATGGTTATTGTGACCAGAAAAAACAGGTGTTCCTTCTTTCCTTTGATGGCCATGATGATGATCACGGGGAATCTTTCTTTACCTATTAATAATGCCTTTCTACAGGAGTATATCGAGTAAAGGTAACAGGAAACCAGCCCATTTTGGAACCATCTTCATTATTAATATTATCCCTATCAGCAGATATACCAGAGGCAGTATAGTAAGCAAGAGTATGTTTTAAGAAGTTAATGTCATCACGTTTTGGATATTCTTTCATTGCATGTGCTCCTCTTGTCTCATGGCGGTTCAATGCACCTATCAGAACTACTTCCGCAGTTCTTATCATTGAATCTAACTCCATTACATTTATGAAATTGGTATTATACTCCCTTGCATGATCATCTACATGTTTCCATGTAGATACCTTTATCTCTCTTACTTTCTTCAAACCTTCTGCTAAATCTTTTTCATTTCTAAATACATGTGCTTTAGCATCCATAGTATCTGTTAGTTCTTTTCTAGCTTCATATGGATTTATTTGACCATTGCCTCTGAAAATGCCATCGTATATTCTTTTTTCTTCTTCTAAGACCTGGTGTTCTGAAATCTCCAAGGAATCACTCTTGTGATTCAGGGCATAATGCGCTGCTAGCTCACCTGTTATTTTTCCCCATACAAGGCATTCTCCTGTAGAGTTTGCCCCCAAGCGATTAGCACCATGGGTACTATTACATGCAGCTTCACCAGCTGCCCATAGTCCTTTCATTTCAGTCGCACCATCAATATTAGTATGTATTCCTCCCATCATATAATGACATACAGGTCTAATTTCTATTGGCTCATTAATTATATCAATGCCTGAAAACTTGATGCCAATTTCCCTTATACCTCCCAAGCGCTCGCGTATGCGTTCAGCTCCAAGATGGGTCAGATCTATTTTCAGACAATGAACACCAGTTTCATGTTTAAATCCTCTTCCTTCCTCAATTTCTTTCATCATAGCCCGAGATACTACATCCCGTGAAGCAAGTTCCAAAGATTTGGGGGCGTATTTCTTCATAAATCTCTCACCTTGGTTATTTATAAGATAACCGCCTTCTCCTCTTGCGCCCTCCGTAATCAATATTCCAGATGGCAAAATACCGGTAGGATGAAATTGAACAAATTCCATATCCTTTAGAGCAAGACCTGCACGATATGCCATATCTAAACCATCAGGCGTAGAAGAGTAAGCATATGTAGAAAAACTGTAAATTCGTCCAGCTCCGCCGGTACAAATTATTCCCGCAGGTGCTTTGATTTTAAAAAAGTTGCCGGATTTCATCTCTATTGCTGTAACACCACGAAAATTATTGTTGCTATTCTTACCACTATGATTACCATCACCTGTAAGAATAGAAGTGCAAAACCATTCATTGTAAAAGTGTATGTTGTCATGCTTGAGGCATGTATCGTAAAGCGTTTGCATCTCGAAAAATCCAACCTTATCTTGTGCATATGTAGCTCTTGGGAAAGAATACCCTCCAAACCAACGCTGATCAATTCTACCGCTCTCTTTCCTCCTTGACCATGGCATTCCCCAGTGGTCCAACTGATAGATTTCAAATGGCATACTTCTTACAAGTTTCTCAGCTACATCTTGGTCAGCAAGGAAGTCACTCCCTTTGATGGTATCATAGATATGAGATTCTTGATTATCTCCTTCTTCTTCAAATATCACTGCTGCTGTTCCACCCTCTGCAGATACAGAATGGGAACGCATAACCTGTACCTTTGAAATTACTGCTATACGTAATTTTGAGTCTACCGACACTGCAGAAATCGCAGCTCGTAATCCTGCTATGCCTGAGCCAATAATGAGAATATCATAAGAAATACTATCGGTCATTTAAATTAATTTCAGCCTCCAAATTAATAAATATGATATTCTCTGACTGAAAAAAAGCGCCTGCAGGGTGATTTCATTACAAGAGACCCTGGTAACACTACAAGACAGGTAGTTGATCCTCGTTATAGAAAATCTAATATGAAAAAGAGTTTACCAGAAAAACTCTATTACATTTATGAAGCTTTGCCACCATTGCATCAGCCGCAGAATAGGCTACTAGATCAATTATGTACAACTCTCTTTAACCTGATGATTTGGAAAATAATTGATAAATATATATGTCATCGAACTCAGTAAATATGCATGAATCCACAAAGCTAGAAAATTCGACCTTTAATATCATGACAGCACTTGACAAGGAAGCAATGTTTCTATTTTCTACGGCTGAAACGCATATAAGCGATGTAGAAAAAGATAACAGGCAGCATCTCGTAGAGATATGGAACAACACAAGCGTAATGAAAATCGGGCGTAGACAGATGTTGAGAGAAGATCTAGCAAGAGAGGTAAATGGAGAGAAGTTTAGGCAGTAATGACAATAACAACAAGATACCCGTATCGACATTGATTTTAGAGCAAACAATCTTGTTAGTTTATTATTATTTTAATTATCAATGAAAAGAGGTTGTGATAAAAAAGGATTGAGATCAGAAACCGTCCTGGTATTACAAGGAGGAGGCTCTTTGGGAGCATATGAATGCGGTGTCTACAGAACCTTGGCTAAACACAATATAAAATTTGATATAATTGCTGGGACATCTATTGGAGCTGTAAATGCATCAATAATAACGAGCACACAAGATGACAACAATTCAGCAGAAATTTTAGAGCATTTTTGGCTAACTCTTGCTGAAAATATTTTGCCGCCAATATTGATGTCATTTTTTACAAATAGAACAAGAGCTGCTCTCGCTTCTATATATGGTACTATTTACGGTAATTCAAAAGCATTTATGCCAAGATGGTTTATGCCTAATACTCCAGATTATTTATCGCCATATAACTGGACTTATCTATATGATAGCACGCCACTAAAGAATACTCTAAAGCAATACGTTGATTTTACAAAACTAAAAACAAAAAGTAATGACAGTAGTAATAATGATAATAATAACAATGACTTCAAGCCTAGATTAATTCTAACTTCTACAGACATACAGAGAGGTGAACCTGTAATCTTTGATAGCAATAATATGGATATAGATGTAGATCATGTGATAGCATGTACAGGCTATCCATTCTATGGCATATCATGGACAAAAAAAGATGGTAGATATTTGTGGGATGGTAGCTTGCTCAGCAATACGCCAGTACTAGAAGTGATAAATGCCTCTCCTAGATCTGGTAAAAAATTTTATATTGTTGATATATTCCCACGCGTACAGGAACATCTTCCAAAGAATATGTCCAATGTATGGCATAGAGCTAGAGACATCATGTATATAGACAAAGTAGATAATAACGTAAAATTACTAAATGTGGTTACAGAACATCATCTAAATCTTTTGAAGGAGTTATACGAGATCGTAAGCAGTTCTAAGCTTGACGAAAAAAATAAAGTAAGATTTGATAAGATTCAATCAGAATGCAATAGAGTTGCAAACGAACATCATACAATATTAAATAAAGTAACACGCATACAACGGAAAGAGACCGAGCACTTTATTTTTGAAGATGCTGACTTTTCAGTTGCCACAATAAAGAAATTGATAAGACAAGGAGAGCAAGATGCTGAAAATGCAATCAGAGAAAAGAGAAGTGCATAAGTAGAATAATTTCGTGAGGAGATAATAATATCATTTGGTAGTAGTTAATTTAGATTTTCCTTATTGGATTAGATTTGCACATTTTATAAATATAATATTTATCATATTATCAATTCGAAGTGGCATAGAGATACTGAGCGCACTTCCAAAGCTGTACTTTAATGACAAGGCAACACCTGGAACAGAATGGATAAAGTTTACTGAAAAAAAGTTTCCTCCTGATTTTAAGCAAAAAATATGGATCTCGCTAGAGGAGGAAGAGTCTTTTCCATCGTTAGTTGCTTTACCAGGACACAAAAATCTCGGTCTGGGAAGACATTGGCATTTCTTTTCTATAGTTTTTTGGATAGCCAACGGGGCAGCATATTATATCCTACTTTTTACA
>JAFAQB010000298.1 GCA_019246625.1 Nitrososphaeraceae archaeon | reverse complement strand
GAACATTTTCCCTATAGGAAACATAATTGCAACAAGCAGTATGTTTGGAATTGGCTGAAATTATTCATACTGTATCTTCATATAGGTAAGTGCAGAATACAATTTATCACATTTCTAGTAACTGATGGAGGTTAAGTTAACAGAGCCCAGGATGACTCAAAAAGATTTTAACATTGGCATGAAGTTTTTGATACTATCTGCAGGTCTGGTCCAGCTAGCTAATACCATGTGACACTGGGATACAACTTGCAGCATTTAGCAAAGATAGACAATTGCTCCATGATAAAAATTTACCTTTTTTCATCGCTCTTCAGTATTTATTTTGTAGTTCTTAGCGAGGCGAATTTTCTATCCTCTACCATCTATTCTATTGGAGGCCTAATATCGCGATATTAATTTGTTACTTTGAGATCAGTGAAATGAGTCGCTGCTTGTATGTACTTGTTCTATATGTGTCGTGAATTCGTCAGTACTGTTAAATTTGTTACCACAATACTCGCACACGATATCGATCTGATGCTTCGGTAACTCTTCCCCACAGACCACAACTTATGAATAAATTAGAAGTATAAAAGGATTAAAGAGTGAAGAATGTCAATGCATAAGAACAATCATATCAATATTAGTATATGATTGTTCTATAAAATGATATAATGACAATTAACTAGCTCAAAGAAAACAATAAAGTATTTGTATTCCGTGAATAAAAAATACCTGTGCGGTACAATAAGGCGTTACAAGATTCGGGTGAAACAAATATTATTTACGAACTCATGTTGTCCCTGAGAGCTTTTGACGTGTCATACTCATGATAGGTACTGAACAAAAGTTATTAGGCCAACGAATCAAGAAGCTCAGAATCGTACTTTGGCTTAGTTCCTCTTATTTCTCTGCTTCATTGATTACCGCATTATTGACTGGTAGTCTAGCTTTACTTTCAGAAGCTGGACATACGCTCGTAGATGTTGCAGGCTTTGCGTTAGCTCTCTTTGCCATAACTTACAGTCGCAAACCACCTACTCCTCAAAGAACTTACGGTTTTTATAGAATAGAAATTCTAGCTTCGCTAGTAAACAGTGTAGTGTTGATTTTACTTTCCGTGTATATCCTGTATGCAGGTTTTAGACGTGCTTTTGAACCACCACAAATTGAAAGCCTTCCTATAATAACAGTGGCAGCAGTAGGGTTGGCAGTCAACTTTATAGGAATGCGATTACTCGTCGGGAAACACTCTCACACACTACATACAGGAGATGGACATGAATTGCAGTTGAAAAAGGATGAAGAAAGTCTGAATATGAGAGCAGTGTATCTAGAAACCCTAGCTGATACCATAGGTGCTGCGGGCGTCATCGCTGCGGGTATAGTTATGCTAATTACTAAATTTTATTTTGCCGATTCGATTATCAGCATCGGTTTGGCATTGTTTATGTTTCCAAGAATATGGTCCATAATGAAGAAAGCAATTCACATATTGATGGAAGGATCTCCATATAGTATATCACATGAAGAAATTAAAGAGTCAATACTTCAAATAAGAGGTGTAACAGGCATTTTCGAACTGCACATATGGACTATAACTTCAGGGATGCATGCACTGTCAGCTCACGTGGTCATAATTGATAGAAGTAAGTCACAGATGATTCTACAGGAAATAAATTCTGTCCTTGAGAAGAAGTTCAAAATAACGCATGCAACAATTCAATTAGAAACATATCATTCAGAGTCAGGCAGATTCTGAGCATCAATATATTATTGCTTGCTCATGCTCTTTACCAAGATATCCTGATAATAATATTCAAATCCAAAACATATTTTCTCTTGCCAGCTTCAGTTATAGATGTAGTATAATATTCTGCATGACAAAAGAATCCTAAAAAGGTATTAATTGCTTAACAGTAAGGGTTGTGAGAACGGCTCCAGAACATCGCATTGAGAACTTCAATGGACCACAGGTGGTCATAGCAGCAAATCTTTTCACATGGGCATGCTGACAGCAATTAATTACGCATAATATAGCTTAAATAGCCTTATTGTTAACGAATATAGGGCAGCGAAATGACGAGGATATTGCTTGTTGACGATGAACCTGATATAACGTTGCCTTTTCGGATAGGTTTAGAAGATAGTGGATTTGAAGTAGATGCATTTAATGATTCTGTGATGGCATTGTCGAAATTTAAGGACACATCATACGTTTTGGCTCTTCTCGATATCAAAATGCCAAAAATGAATGGTTTTGAACTGTACAATGAACTGAGAAAGATAAATGAAAAATTAAAAGTATTTTTTATAACTGCATTTGATGTACAAAAAGAGGACTTAAAAGCACTTTCTGAATTGAATGGAAATCCTGTTATCATTCGAAAACCAATTGCAATTGGTGATCTAGTGAAAAAAGTTATGTTAGAAGTAGGCTCTAATCAAGCTTGATTTAGAGATAGGGCTAATCAAGGGATTCGAAATTTTTGTTACTTTGACACTATGAATAATGGTAACCGTTTTTTCAACGATGCTGGAATTTAAATATTAATAAGATATCTCTTCTTCAAAGAGCAGAAACGTCTGGTGCCAACAATATTGGTATTAGATCTATTGCGTAATTACTAAAGAAAATCTCTTTACGATGGTCATCCTAATCTGTAGGTTTTTAGAATAACATCCTACCATTAGCTCGCATTATTCTGAAATTTACTAGTCCTGAAACAATGTCAGAAGCATGATCATATCTTCCAAGCCTGTTTCTAAATTTAGTACCCATTATCCCAAACTTTTTAATTCTGCCTACTGTATGTTCAACTATTATCCTTAGTTTGCAATGCTTTCTATTGTACTTCTTTTCTTCATTTGAGAGATCACTTTTATTCCTATTCTTTCTAATTGGCAGTACAGACTTTACAGTGGGAAAATCATTTTGAACTCCTATATATCCAAGGTCAAGTACATTCTCAACTTGCAGCGGAGTCGTAGGATGTTTATTTTTGAAAATCTCATAATCATGTATTCTTCCCCGATCATGACCTGTTTTGTGCAGTATAATACCCTCACTGTTTACCATATATTGTGTCTTTACAGTATGTTTCTTCTTTTTACCTGAATAGTAACTCTTCCTTCTCCTTTTGTTCTCTGGCCTTGGAATCTCCTGTTCGGAAGAATCTATGAAAGCCTTGAAACCTGGAAAGTACTCTTCAACTTCATCTATGGTTCTAGCTCTTCTTGTACCTTTATACAATTTCTTTGGCAATGGAACACACAGTTTGATAAGTGATTCAAACATGGATATATCTCTGCAGACATTGCTCTGGTCAAGGTCAAAAAGAAACCCTGAAAGTGTATATGTAATGTAGAGCCGATAATATACTAAAAGCATCAAGAATCTTTCTTTGACTTTCAACTTGAATGGTCTACCTGCACCAACATCTCTTTCTCTTTTCCTATTGGAAAGACGCTTTCTTTCATGTTCATAATATTTTGATTCTATTTCTTTGGAAATAACATCAAATTCTAATATATTCAACCCGGTAAATGATTTGAATAACAATGGCCTTCTTGATAGTCGAGCGTAAGACATCAACAGAGTATCGAATATGCGCATATCAATGAAGAATAAAGAT
>JAFAQB010000286.1 GCA_019246625.1 Nitrososphaeraceae archaeon | reverse complement strand
TTCTTTATTGTACAACTCATTATCAGAAGAATTAGCTGAATACATCTTGTTGTTGCTAACATTACCATTCGAACCCCCAGGATATAGCGGTTTGCCATATATAATTACATAGATACGGTGATCTATATTGTGATCACGGATTATTATTAGTTCTGTTAATGTTGGTTTGTATCCAACCGGAAGAGGGATTATCTCTAATTTTTAAAAGCAAAAGAACACGTTCATTTGTGACTTCCTGATTTGTATCTATATCAGTAAAACTGTTAGGCCAGATGGTAGCTATTTTCTAAAAAGATATTGTAAATATGCTGAATGTCCCAATCTTATATCACTCCGATTACAAAGCTTTTTCGAAGCCAAATTCCTGCAGCTGTTTCGTCGTTCCCTGCTTACGCTCCATTGCCATCTGAGTAGGCAAAAAATGACATATACTTAAACTTATACTACTATAATATATATCAACAATATGTTGATGCATACTCTCGACCTCAGTTAATTCTGCTATTTACATTCTTCTAACCACACCGCCATAACAGCTACTATCCTTTCTTTGATGTCAACAGATATTGTAGAAAGTCTTCTGTCAAAATAACAAGACTATATCTGCTGTCATACATAGAATATTAACGTAGAACATTTCTTTATACTGAAAGGAAAACTGCTGCCGATACCCTTTTATCATATCTTAACAGTGCAAAGCCTCTTTCAGATAGATATTGAGCTATCTGCCAAAGAGAAGTAGGTGGTTTAGGACCATTCTTGTGAACAAATCCCAAGGACCATTCTTATCCTCCTCTTTTTAATTAGAGTTAGTAATAATCAATATTATTGTACGTGCTGTTATTTCCATTCATTATCATTTCTTTACCATGATGATTTAGTAAATCTTGCCTTTGTTCCTCTGTAAGATAACAACTAAAATCTGATCCATGGTAGCAACAAAATGCTTTTAGTTTTAAGTCAAACTTTGGAGGTAAAGTAGTTTCATGTTTGATAAGGTCTTGTATTTTATTAAGATAAAAAAATGCACCCATATCAGCTATTACACAAATACCAGTCTTTTTAGAATGTTTTGCATGCTCTATTAACATTCCTACAAATACTTTGATATCTATTGTTTTGGAACCAAAATATGCTTTCTTGGAATCTACAATTACAAGAGAACCTTCTTTTTCATGTTTTCTTATATCTAAGATACTGACACGATCAACACAAAAACCAAGACTAACATCATCGCTCGTTGACAGAATTTTTCTAACAGATTCAGTAGTTTCGTAAAATGGAAGAAGCAAAACGATATCATTTTTATTTTCTAGTTGCATTTTTGAATAAGTATTATAGATTTTCCTCAAAGTAAGTAAATCAGGATATACAATAATGTAGTGAGAACCATATTCTGCTTGTAGCATAGTTTCCAAGGTGTGATTAATGTCAATATTTCTGACATCAATAATGATATTTTTATCATTAGTCAAATTCTAAGCATCATGTCCTCTCTTCTTACTACTTTCAAATCAAATGGTATAAAAGACTATTATAAGCTTTTTATGTAATTTCTCCTTGGTATTTGGCAAACTTTTCTGTTGTCATATACTTGTATTGTAATTTCCAACATTGCTAACTATATGCCTCCGAATAATACTACTTAGCTGCCTAGGAGATACTGGTTTTTGTACAAAATCATCTATCATAATTGATCCTAAAGCCATTGACAATTCACGATCATCAATCTCAAATGCAGACATGAGCAAAACTTTGGTTGTAGGATTTATCTGCTTAATCCTTTTTATGAATTCAAATCCAGTCATTCCAGGCATCCTTATATCAGAGAGAACAATAGCACAGGTGTTGTAATTTAACTTGAAATGTTCTAATGCTAATAATGGCCTAGTAAAAGCATAAACTTGACTAACACCTCCTTGTACTTCAAGTGATTGTTTAATTATGTGAAGTATATCCGGTTCATCATCAACTACTAACACAGATTTTTGATCTAATGCCATACCTCAGGCAGCTGTAAGTTATTATGTTATAGTACTATTTAGACTTAGACTATATAGCAGTACTATTTAGACTTAGACTATATAGCAGTACTAAGGCTAGAACTCCTATAATCACTGGGAAGACACGGAATTCTGAGAAAGACTTTACTCGTTGTTTAGAAGATCTGAAATAAGCTTCTGGTAGTGTCTAAGGTAGCAAATTATGCAATAGACCTTCCAGATGCAAATGTTGCTATACAGGTTTCCGGAACCTTTGGTTCAAGACAAGAAGAGGCCCAGCGACTTGGATCCTGAGACCGAAGAAACCAAATAAACAGGTATACTTCTAAACCGTTGTTTCAAAGGATACTGTCGACCAAGAGTATGCATCCAAAAGGCAGCTTTTTCTAATAGAAAGGAGGTATAAATACACCATAGTTGAAGGAATGCTATTTAAATTTCATAGAATAAATTATGGTATTACCTAATTATGTTCAACCAATTTATTTTGTTTCCTAACAACCGCATATGTTTCGCTATTCTTCTACTCAGGTAGTCTTTGGAGAACAGGACTTGGAAGTTGTTCTTCATCAGTTGGTAGCAATAATGATGATAGTGGAACATCGTGATAACCATGAAGGTCATGGAGTATTGAAGCCTGGAGATGTACAGTGGATGACAGCTGGACGAGGTATTTTGCATAGAGAGATGGCCCATAATAAACAACAAGCACATACATTGCAGCTTTGGCTTAACCTACCAGCCGAAAACAAAATGGTTGAACCCACTTATCAGGATCTTCTAGGTGACAAGGCGCCTGTCAGACGAGAACCTCGTGTAGAAGCAAGAGTGTTTTCTGGACGCTCAGGAAATGTCGAGGCAATACCAAGAGTCTCCAACTATTTGCCAGTCACTATGGTAGATGTACGTTTAGATGGTGATGAAGGTACTTCCTTTACTCAAGAAATTCCTCCAGGAGATGAAGGTTTTGTTTATGCCGTTTCAGGCCAGGGGTATTTTAGCACTAATGGTACATTAGTAAGTGCTGGCCAAGCCGGTCATCTTACCCGCACTAGTACAGCAGATGGAGCTACCATGCTCAGTGTATCGGCCAAGGAACCAACCAGATTCTTGCTATGGACAGGAAGGCCATTACGACAGCCAATCGTAGCCCGGGGCCCATTTGTCATGAATACAGAAAGTCAGATTGCGGAAGCTTTTGCAGATTACAGTGCTGGCCTATTTGGCTCAATACCTGCTTAAAAGACCTATGAACAATTACGAAGTTGTATGCCCATCATGCAATTCTGAATTCCAAAGCTATGAAACATACATTATAATTACTTCCTGCACAATGGACACCTAGAACCCATTTTGTTATTCAGATGTGGATCCGGGTCAGGTAACTAGGAAGCATACACACCAGAAGCACGACTAACATATTAAAAAATGCTTTTGTTTGTTATGGGTATTTTCGTAGATATAGATATTAAAAGATTGGGGGTAATTTTGCGAAAATTATCCGAAAAGTATATCACAACCCTGTTCAATAGCTCTATTCTTCGTGTAAGTAGTTTTAATGCTCTTAGGCAAGCAATTCATGGCCCCAGAAGCAAGTAATGCATGATTCCCCCGACTACGTGGCATGACTACTATCAGATATGACTGCTGCTGTTATGCTATCGAGCTATATACTAACATCTACAATATTTTAACATGTAGTGTGTGTGTAAAAAGGTTAACTACGTTTCTAGATATGGCCTGTATTTTTCGACGGTCTCTGCAAGTGGCATCCTTTTACCACCGACTATTTTTATATCAACACTTGCCTGTCCGTCCTTTATCGTCACGATATTGTATGAATTTTCAAAAAACCCTCTATATCGTTCGGAAGATGCTGTACCTGCGTATGCAATTTGCAATGCGCCTAAATTCCATAACCATGGTCTATGTTTATGCCCGCAAATAACTAAATCTACACTGGATTGAAGACAAGCCCTTAATGTATCACCTGCATCAACAATAATTATCTTGTCAGTGCCAGTATCAGGAATACCAATTAAATGGTGATGCATTGCAATGATCTTTATCTTTTTCTTCTGATTGCCATCGTTATTGTTGTATTTTCCTAAAGTACTTTCCATCCATAGATTCTGTCTATAACCTACTTCGCCTTCATCTCTGTCTGGTCTAGCAGTTCCAAGAGTCATTATCACTGCATCATCAAATTCATAGATTTGTTGTTTTGATGGAAAAAATTTTTTGAACACTAAATATCCTGTATGACGATAGTCATGATTTCCAGCCAAAACAATTATGTTAGAACAAGTAAATTTCTTAATTTGTGTATGAACATATTCAAACTGAAATAACAGACCCTCGTCAGTAAGATCGCCTGTAATTATGATTGCGTCTGGCTTTAGTTTATTTACCTCCTCGACAACAGTATCAAAAACCGATTGCTTAAAGAAACTTCCGACGTGAATATCAGATAGCTGAACTAGCTGCATTTTTTGTCATACTTCCATTAACTAACTTTTACCCTTTTTGCTTACCATATAGCTAAAGATAATTATAATAACTAATATCAGAGAATAATCTAGAGAAATTAGGGGAATTTTTGTGAGCACACTATAATATGAGTGAAAATGAGGTTGTTTGTAGATTAGGTGTATAGGTGTCCATAATGTGGTACACATACCTTGTTGGAAATGCATTTTCCGACGATCTTATTATCATGAGTAGATCTTGCCTATTTGCTCAATTGTTCCAGTTAGAGGGAATCTATGGTTTTTGTTAGCAATATGTGAATCAGATACTGTTGTGGGCGAAGAGCCTAAGATAATCTTAAATTGATTAGGATCTTTACTTGCAGCTTTTGCTTTGTCTTTTAATAGCTTTATGTCATTTGCAAGTAGTTGTAGTGACCTCTCTACATAATCCATCTATCCACAAAGTAGTTTCATATTTTATCTATATTGTCTTCTTCGGAATATAAATAATTGTTTGGTAAAACTCTAATATTAGTTCATCTTCCGTTTATACATTTTTGTATTTTGTATTCGTATATACCATTTGTTGCCCACTTCAATATTACAGATGATATCAATTGAGATCCTTTGGCCTCCAGACTCCTACTAGTTGTCCTTTAGTTGTTTCATAATCAATATCTGACCATCTAGTTATCTGTAAAGAGAGATGTGCTAAAGAGCAGGTAGGCATTATATGAACTTCATTAGTTAGAATCTGTACTAATTCTTCGATTCCAGGATTGTGGCCAACTAACAATACTCTGATATAGTTATCTGAGAAACCATGAAGGACTTTAAAATATGCTTCAGGTCGAGCTGCATAAAGAGATCGATTCAAAATAATCTCTCCTTTATATCCACAGGCTTTGGCTACTGCTTCCGCTGTCGCGTAAGCTCTTATCGCAGTTGAGCTTATTATGACATCCGGAATGAGTTTTTGTTTCTGAAGAAGCTTTCCCATACGCGGCGCATCATTTTTACCACGTTTGTTGAGTGGTCTATCGTGATCAGTCAACTCTGGATGCCTCCAACTTGATTTGGCGTGACGGAGAACAAGTAACGATTTCACAAGACAGCTTTTAACAGAGTTACCTAATATTTTTAATCCTATCAAAGTTACATTTCCATAGGGTTCATTTAAAGTCAGAAAAAATAAAGATTTCATTACCTGTTCGAATCAGTAGAATTTTGCCTTATTGCATAACTAAATAAATTTCATAATATTGGCCATTCCAATGCACTCGTTTCTAATTATACTCATGACCATAATTAGTATTTCTCAATACTAATTGGATTTACTTTGCCTTTAGTATCCATACCTTGATCAATAATAAAAATAACATCGACAATAATCCTTGGATAGTTTGACTTTAAAGTATCAATGAAGTCATGATAGTTTTCTAAATGTTTCTGTAGATTTTATGTCATTGTCCTTCAATCAAGGACAACATAGCCTACAATATATACAGATTTAAGTAATCTTATCATAACATTGATGGTTTCCACGGCGACAGTCACAATATTAATACTGCTGCACTTATTACGGTTGTCCACTGTCCTTCTTTATTTCCTTCTGCAGACTGTGTGAAATTTTGTGTCTTGTAAATCTTTCCTGAAAGCTTCCATTGCTCTTGATTTTGATCCCATGTAAGTGTGGGATCAGCAGGTAAGCCAATTATTGTGGCAAGCATTTCCATAGCCATGTCCTCAGCATAATCTCCAGCCTTCTGAGCTGTTTCTCCAGTTGAATGGTGCTCTGATAAATATCCGTACTGAGTGTCATCAACTGGCCTGGCTAAACCAATAGATGCAGCGATTAGTCTGTTTGGCTCATTTGTAGCAGATTTAGCTATGACTGTGAAGACAATTTGTCCTGGCATAAGATGTTTTCTTCCCTCTTCTCTACTTACTATTTTGCACTGTGGTGGCTTGATGCTAGATACTGATACTAGATTTAGATCGCTTATTGAAGCATCACGCAGAGCGAGTTCAAAGCTTGTAAGATAATCTTTGTGCATGCCTTTGCCTTTAGTAAAGAACATCATTTTTGGAATATATGATATGGGATTTGATAGCAACGTTATTGTGCGTGTTGTATCCTATGGGTACCCTTAATTAATGTAGGCAAATAATCTGATTTTGCAGATAGAAACTGTTAGCCACAAGTATATGTCAGAAGCTATGACGGATATAGAATTTATTCAAAAAGGCAAAAAATACTTACTTCATCCTGTTATGAACTGGG
>JAFAQB010000175.1 GCA_019246625.1 Nitrososphaeraceae archaeon | reverse complement strand
TGTTGATTCTTGTGGACCCATACCTTTCAATACCTGCATAGCCCTTCTCATATAGTGGCCCTCATCTGGGTGCAGAGGAGGAAAACCCACAGGATTAAACCTGTAAGAAGTATTATTCCTACAATTATGAGAAGGGCTGCGCTTGTACGATTAACCCACGGTATCCATCTACGGAATCGACTGAATAGTGAAATGAATCGGTCTAAAGCTAATGTAGATAATATGAATGGAATAGCTAGTCCTGCCGAATATACAGAGAGAAGTTCAATGCCAATTACAAAAGACGATGTTGTGGCTGCAAGTGTTAAGATACTAGCAAGTATTGGGCCAATACATGGTGTCCAACCAGCACCATTAATGAATTCTAGCTAAAAGAATTTTGAAAATGCTAAATGACATCCTACAGAGGTCATTTTATGTAACTTTATCAGGACATTCCCGAAGAAAATCTAGATTATTTTCATTCATATTATCATCAGGATTGATAGTTAAAAACCAGTGGCCTGTCGATGGATGTTGTCGTGCATGTATTAAATTCTTACGACCATCTTCATAAGTGAAAAAAGTGTTTTCTCTCATCAAATTGATAATTGTTTCGACAGGATATCTATGTCCTGCGTCATTTGTTCCAACATAAGTAATTATCCCTTGTCGGTTTTTAACGACACAAACTATTTGATAATCCATATCTTATTATCATTTGTAATCTATATGCTATTTTTATGGTTTTGGTTCTTCTTCTATAGCATCAGATTTTATGATGTGAAAACCATTAGCTATTATATTTAATCCTTCATTGTACAAGTTCTGTTCTAGTATTCGGTAACAGATCAAATCAACATTGTTTCTATGTATGTATGGGTTTAAATAAATAACATTTACACAGTATTGACTTCAGTACAACTACTATGATTCAAAACAAAGTACCCTTTCAGATTTTATGATATGAACAGGTCTACCCAACGCAGATCTGAGAGCCAGAAATATGAGATTTTTTTAAACTTGATAGAATAACAAAGTCAATAGAAGAGTCAATTTCCTTCTAAAACAAGAGTCAAAATCACTCGAGTGAATAAGAAAATATGTTAGACTAAAGCTCAACGTTTTTTATAGAATTGACCTTATTTGTAGAAGATGCTTATAAGTTAAGTATCATAATTTAGGCCATCTACCCATGGATCTAAGGTAATTTCTTACTGCGTTTATCAATCTCTTTTCTGTCTGGTAGTTATGGTTAGCACATACATCCTTCTTCAGATTTCTGTTCACCTTTGTTTCTACTGGGTTTAGATTAGGTGAACGCTTTGGTAGAAATATTACAGTCAACCAGTTTGATTGCTTTTCTATAAATTGTTTAGTCTTTCTGCTGGCATGAAATGAAGCATTATCTGTTACCAGGATGAAACGTTTTACTTTGTTAGTTTTTACATAGTATTTTATGCTTCTAAGATGACATATGAAATCACTGCTTGTTCTGGATTTGCTTATTTTGAATTTGACCTTGTTTAAAGGATAGGTAAAGGTTATGAATGCATTGACCTTTGCATTTGAACCTTTATAGAATATCTTTTGCTGGTATCCTTCCATCATGTAAGTATTAGTTATATACGGTCTAAGATGAAGCCATGTCTCATCTTCAAATCCTACCACTACCCTTTTTTAAAAGTGCTGCAGATATCTTCTTGTAATTGTCTATAGTTTTCTTCTTTTCTTCGTAATCCTTTTCATGTTCAAGTGTAAGTTTTGGTTTTTTGTATATAATACCAAGTTCATGGATTATTCTCCAAGTCTGCATTGGACTGACACTCATTCCTAACTCTTTGGAAAGATAGGCTGCTAAGAGTCTAATACTCCATGTATTTCTTAGATATCCAAAGATTCTTGGAGACCTTAAGACAGCATCCTTAATCATCTGTTTGTTCTTATCAGAGGATATCTTTGGTATTCTACCTGCATTCCTTCTTTTGCTGCTTATACCGCTTAAACCATGTTTCTTGTATGACTTTAGCATACGGTATACGTTCCTGTAATTAACTCCAAGGTTCTTGGCTATGGTTCTGTATGACATTCCTTCCATCTTTTGCTTTACAGCTATAGCTCGTCTGTATTCTTCCTTGTTTTTTGTGTTCTTGATAAAATCAAATAATTTCTTTTTCTGATTAGCAGATAATCTGAGAGGATCTGGTTTCACATCTATGAGAACAAATAACAACGTAGCTAAAGATCTTGTTATCTAAAATAACTGTCATTTTGGTAATAAATAGTTGATATAAATTTAGATACTTAACTTATTAGTGCTAGAAGAATATTTTTCACATACTTATTATCGTAAATCTTCTATACAAATGTGCAATATTTAAGCATCAGGATGGTTATCGCTTAGTTAAGCTGATTACCAAATATGTTGCCAATGAACTATTTTTGACATTAGTCATGGGCCAAACTACAGTTCATTATATTAATTACCATAATAGCATAAGCCAATTTAATTTTTATTTTATTTGGTATTTGTTATATGTTTCTCATGGCAGAACATCGAATAGAAAAACAAAAAGAGACAGAAGTAAAGGAGCATAATAATCCAGTAGATTTGCATGGAATAACTATTAGAGAAGATACTGATACTGAAAGTGAACATTTTTACT
>JAFAQB010000170.1 GCA_019246625.1 Nitrososphaeraceae archaeon | reverse complement strand
CTATTATCGTGTATTACCAAAGCATTTTTCATTAATGTCAAAGCAATGCTAAGAGGTAGATTAGAGTTATAGGCTTATCAAGAGGAGTTACCTTGATTGAATGTTATCCATGTCACACATAACGTTTAGACAACCGTTGCATCTTGCTATAACTTTCTGAATGCTTAAATCGTTGAATGGACAATTAAATTCTATCAACTAAACAAACATATGCGATATTACATTAAATGTAAGCTAAATCCTGAAAATAAGCAAAGGTTAGCTGATTCTATAAACTCTGGTTCTCTAGCACGGGGTAAAATATTCTATGAAGGCATGCAGACTGCATTGAGGGAAGGAACCATTGATGAAAATGATATAGTTCATTTTGTTGAAGTATGCTATTGCCTAGAAGGCGGATTATACCCTATGGCTATGGAGATCCCAATTTTAGATGAACACTTCGATATTATCGAAGTTAAAGATGCACGGTTAAGAGACCAATGTACAATGGAGTGCGAATTTTGCGATTGTACACGTAATATAAAGCTGCCAGGAAAATCATTAGTCAATGAATTGAATATCAAAAAAAGAAAAGACGTATCTGTAGAGGAGGACAATAACAAAGAAGAAGGTGGAGATAATAATGATTTCATAGATGTTGGCAGGATACGTCTTAACAGAAAGAAGCAGAAAGAAGGTCTAGAGAGTTTGAAAAACGTATCTACATGCAATGGCATCGATCACAAGAAAATAAAACCAGTATTTGCAGGAGCAGCAATTTCTGGTCTTTTTGCAATCTTCTATGACGGTGTTGATTACTTTAGAATAAAAAATATTTCAGATAACGAAGAATCTCGACAACTATTTCATGAAATGGGATTTGGAGAGGTTTATAGCGATGTAAAGTCTATAAAGATGACTGCACGGGATTCGCTTGCGAAAAGTGACAAGCGTTCAAATGTAGTTTAACAATAACATAGTCATAGCGACAGTTTAGGAGATAATCATTACAACAATCTTTTGTTTAGTAGCAAATATTCATACATTAACCAGTTTGGTTCTATCTATCTTCGATGAATCATAGAACAGTAGAATTGATGCCCTTGTACAGGTCTATAGAAAATCTTGAATCCGACCTTAAGAAACGCTAAAAACTGGATGTAAGTACGTGAATATTCAAATGGAGCTCCAAGCTTACCTTTTTTGTTCATAGCCTTTATCCCCCTCTTAGATGATCCTAGAAAACTAATAATATCCATAAGAATACGTCCACGTTCAATTAATGACTCATTGTAATAATCATGCCATGACTTGTTGAGTGGCATAAGATATCGATCAAATATATTGCATAATAACGCTACAAACTATCCTTCATCATCTTAGAATGCATAGGAGGTCATTGTTCTCTAAAAGATTATTTGCTATTGATGGTTCAAAGTCATCAATAGATGCGCAGAGTTTGCAATATCTCTAGCTAAATCATATGACGCAAAATTAATGGCATTATATGTTATAATGCCCAGTGCTTCATTTCAGCATACGGCTCTACATTAGATTATGAAATCGTGCCTACAATAGATGAAAATTAGTAGTCGTTTTGGTAAAAGAATAAAACACCAAGCACAAGAGAGTGTTGATAAAATACAAAGCTAAAGAGAAAAATATAGGAATACTAACGCGACTTGCTGCAAGCTCCAATGTAATTGATGGAATAGTAATATGTCTATATATCAATCTGACAGTTCAAGCAGAGAAAAAATAATACATATGAGCCAAATCATTAGCATTATTCTTTAGTTGGTTTAATTGATTTGAATCTTCAATTTTGCAACAATAGTACCTCTTTTGCCTGATATTCATGTCATGTCAAAAGGACTATGGATTGCTTGCCATCAAATCTTACTAAATGATCCAATAGGTGGCAACACACGATCTAATGGAAGACCATGCTGGACTATAAGAGCCCTCCGTTAACCTTTAAGTGAGGGCATTTATCACAAAGTTAGCTTTAGCTTTTTCGATTTTAGAACTTTGAAACAACTTTAAAGTGGGCCCAAGGGTGTGTGAATCAAATTTGACATAATATTTAGGCCCAAAGATAATGTGGATATTAGTGCATGGTATGCTATCTACACTTAATAAAAGGTACAATTGACGGTCGATGATAACGAAGACTTGCAAACATGTTACACATATGAAGGACTTTTATCT
>JAFAQB010000151.1 GCA_019246625.1 Nitrososphaeraceae archaeon | reverse complement strand
TATCGCAATTACTAGCATATTTTTTGGCTCAAATCCTGACGTAGACTTATTTAAACTAAAACGTTAAGATAATTTTTGCAATAGGCTTTAATTACTTTACACATTGTGAAAATGTAATGATTGATGTATTATTCTTGAGATCGAGATTAATCTGGCCATAATAGCAGCAAATAAGCATTATGCTATTATAATGCTACTGGTCAGAATACAGATTATCATCTTTTACCAGAAGAATTTGTATTTACTGCTAACGTATATGCAGGAGTAGCAACATAGGGACGAGGAAAAAGGAAGAAGAAAAACTATCAATCTTGCAATAGTGTCAGATGTGGAAACATTGTTGGCTACTAAAAGAAACATGTCTGACGAAGGATTCTACAAAATGATGAAACAAAACCTGAAGTTATAGAGCATCGTGCACATACTATAAAAAAGAGTCGAACCGGTATCTGGCTATTTTAAGTCAATAGAAGATAAGCTTATCTGAGTTTCCTGAATATCTGGTTCGAACTCATTTAAATTGTACCTATTTTATACAACATGACTGTCGTGATCCCTTCCAACCTCAGACCAAGTTAAAGAGATTGCAACCTATCTGATACAGAATTAATAAGTATGAGATCGTCGGTCAAAATTCTCCTCCTTTGCAGGATCCTAAATTAAGTCACGCTTGTAATTTGGAGTATATTTTTGATTAAGCTTTTTTTTCATTTTTGTCTGCAAGGTCTTTGATAAATTTGCATTCCCTTTGACTTATGCATGAAGGCATCGAGTCTAACTCGTAAGATGACTGGAAAAGGAGCTTGACTTTGCAGAAGCAAAGATCATAAATATCCTGAACCGTAAAGGTTGGCACCTATAGATTGATCATTTTATATTAGGCAATAACCACGACTGAAAAATAATATGGCTATATGCGGTTGTCGATGTATCAAATGTAAGGATCAAAATCTGGAACACTTTAGATTTATTGCGAATGATGGATTCGATGATATTCATCATACGTGCTTATCATGCGATACACACTTTAGTCATGTTGATGGTGAAACGTATAGCACTTGCCAAACATGTCAATATATTCGATCCCAAGGCTAGCGTTTGGCCAAATAGAATCTCACTTCAAATAAAAAGGAAATAAGGGAAATCATCTAACATACCACAAATTGATCTTGCCTGATCCGATTAGAGATGCTTTTGGTGATGTTAAGTGTGATAGGTAAGTAACGGCACTATGTCCATGAACTTTTAGCTTTATATCATCTATAGATAAAATATCCAACAGCAATTATTACAATTGCTATGCCTCTATTATCCATATCATTGATGTCTCAAACGTCATTTTTTCACATGTCTTATGAAAGCACAGGTAGTAGGAAATATCAATAATATCTCATCTGTAGCAGATTTTACAATATCAACTAATTGATATGAAATCGCAACAGAATCTAATATATGAAATTGGGGCCATGTAGAAACCATACTATAATTACAAGATTTGTTAGTCTGTGCATATTATATGCTATACATCATATGAGAGAGTATTATATGCTATACACATAACTGATTCTAGATCTAAAGGATTCATATCTCTAACTTTTATATTTTTTTCAATAATATGTTATTTGATGAACAAATCTATATCATTCGCAATATCGGCTGTGGTATTGTTGGCAACAATCGTGGCAGTGGCTCTATACTCTGTGGACACAGCAAACGCACAAGGAAATGCGACTAGTGCTGGTGGTGCAGTAAAGAATATGACAGGCGGTGCCGGGGGAGCTCTAAAGAATATGACAGGCGGTGCCGGGGGAGCTCTAAAGAGTGCTATGGGCGGTAAGTAAGTTCAATACTCGGATTGAAGAGTGTTCTCCACCAATTTGTTGAGCAGTACCTCATCTTTATATTATTCCTTACTACTATTTTTGTGAGTGACAATAGATAGATTGCTCTAACCACTTCCTTGTAAAGGTTAGATACCTTTTCGACGTGTTATGAGTAAGGAAGAATTCATCAACCAAGGCACAGGTTTATAGTATGCCCAGGAAAATGGTTGTGATAGAACAGCTCAGAGACGTGATGAAACGCTGGAAGAAAAAACATGGATACGGATGGATAGCTGAATCTGCATTCTCCTCAATAAAGAGAGCGTTTGGTGAATATGTATCATCAGTAAAATAGAACAATATTGTAAATGAACTATTACTGAAAGCTTCTATTTACAATATGTTAGTCGATAAAGATGGCGGTGGCAGTATAAAATAAAGTTCAATCAAATATTCTTTCATATTTTAGTTGTTCGACGGATCTAATATAGTACTTAAGAGCAGATCAAAAAAGTAGAGAAGATGTGTTTCGGAATCGGTAGATATTACCTGTAAATAGTTCTTATGAACATCCATTCCCACAAACATACTCTTGAATACGTTACCGTCTGCTTTAGACTTACAGAATTTGTTCACATATAGTTAGTTCAACAACTAATTAAGATGGATTCTGAAGCATTTGTTGCAGCTAGTATTCTTTGGGTATTTGAATGATCTTGATAATAATTTTATAATCATCAATACATCTCCATATACGGATTATGCTGGAACCGATCGAACAAACACAATTGATAATAGGCATGATAACAGGAAGATTCGATTCGATTGTCGGTCGGATCACAGTCTATATGAATTTTTTGAAAATATGAGTAGTAGTAGCAGAAATAACAGTAAATAACAATCTTCGGAAACTAACTAAAAGTGTCGTTTTGCTCAAGTTTTAGAGGATAAACCAATATTTATTAGCTTAAGCAATTTTGTTGTCTCATTTATAGTATGACCATCAATACTCTTACAATTATTCTTGAGAATTTGAAACTCATTTTTAGAAATTGGTGTTCCACGTTTGACTTGTTTGTTCAGAAGTTTCAAGCATTGACTGTGGATATTGAACAGCTCTACTCCTCTATTAGTGGAATTTGCTAATACTAAATTAAAAAAGCTCATAAATATCAATGTGACAAGAATTAGAGTCAGGCAAGATACTATTAAAATATTTGGCATATACTAAATAGAGTATTATTATTAGTACATTATAATAAATATCTATATGAAATAATGGATAACATATTCTCAACATAGAATGTCTTGATGTACCATATACTTTTGGCGGTTCTTATTATAAATATATTGCATCGTACTTGTGCAGCAAAGACCAAGTTGATGCGTATAAGTACACCAAGTCTCAATTTTGACCATTCAGGTAAGAATGCATTCTATTCTGTAGTAGAATTCATTGACCATAACACTGCATGAGCACAATGAGCACAAGCATAAGATAGATCGAATATCTTGATAATATACTGCACTCTCTTTAATTGCTGACATGGCTTCTTCTTTTTCCTTCTTCAAATAGTGGTTGAATTGCCTTACATGTATTTCCTTTTATTTTATTTTATGATATATAATACATTAAAATCAGAAGAATATTGTAAATGTATGCATGTTTTAGATAGCTGTTGGATAGTTGACGATTGCAGTATTAGATTTGCAAATACTCACTCAACTTCAAGAGATTGGAGATGTTTGGAATAATTCTATTGGGCTACTGAATGGTGTAACTATACAGAAATATTATTCAAATGCTGATCGTGCTTGTGTCTTACCCACTCAATTTCCTTCTATATAAACAGATTTTTAATACAATTAAAATTATCGTTCTTGAGGCTTTATAAGTTTTCTATCATTATCACTAAGAGCATCGAGGCCACTATTGAAAATCGAAGGAGAGATATCTGTTTGAAAAATATTTTCAATCCTCTCCTCTGGATACGGATGAACCATGGCAGTCCCTACGAGTAATCCATCCAAAAACTACTTTATCCGTAGCCAAAGTGCAGATAAGCAAGTAAATAGCTGTCACAACAACAATGCGGTATAAAAGTGGCGTAAATTTCGTGAGGCCTCTACACCTAGCCTTTTTTGCAATCTGGTGAAGTAGAGCTCACTTTACATGGTTTATATCATCATCTAAATAGAAACATAATAGATTTCGATTCAGAACTACTCCTGAATTTAGTAGAGCAATTCTGCTGTATTACCAAAATCCGTACGGAACAGCATAAAAGCAACTCTTAATCAATAACAAAAGAAAAACAGATCCAGGTAGCTCTAGATGAAAATATCTATAAAATGTCTGATTCTAAGAGAAATAGTTTAGGTATAAAATCACTTCCAAGTAGCCTAGATGAATCACTTGAAATGTTAAAAAATGATTTAGGCTACCTCAAAACATGTTTTCATAATGAATTGATAGAGACATATATGATGCTAAAGGAGGAAGAGATAATACAAGTAGGAAAAGACTAATCAAAGTCAAGGTAGTTTATGTTCTATTATGATGTATAAAATGGTGAGTTAAATTCAAGACTCAATATGTAAAAATGAATAACTGAAAGATGTAAAGAATCTCTGTATACAAACCATCCTTACCATCTCTGGTCATTTAAAAAAACTAGGATCATTAGGTGGAATTACGACAGGTGTCACTGGTTTGGTACCTTTTTAAATCAAGGAATAGATAGATTTTATGTTAAAGATAATATTATTATATCAAGCTAAGAGAATCACCAAACTCAATATGGTAGTTTTTGAACATTGTCAATAGATACGCACTCACGGCAAGACAATAGGTCATCTCCTACTGAACTGATAGCTTCCGGCATATTTCTTCACGATTCTTTTCATAAGGACACAGAAACCTTGTTGTGCTACGTTATTGATCTTATACGTATATGTTCTCCGCTATGACACACAGGACAATCTTTATTTTTTCTAATTTCAACATCAAAGAGTACTCCACATTTTCTACAAATTCGTGATAGCTTTCATACTAGTCTTGTATCAAGACATACGTACGCTTATATGGAAGCATAAATGCTTATTTAATGACATAGATCCAAAGAAGGTTCTAACTATCTTATATCATCAGATGTATTGTTATGGCGGGATTTTTATTTGGTGGTGGTAGTGGAGATGGTCAGCCACTCTTAATACTTTGCTTGTTGGGACTTTTCTGATAAATGTGAACTATGAACTGATTCTATTATTACTTCTACTATTGTACTGCAATATCAAGATAGTTTTTACAACAACCATCTGAACAAAACAATAGAATTCCCTTAATGGAGCTTGAATACCTTACCCCATCAACTAGGTCATTAAATTCTTTTCCACATGACTTACAAAGTATGTACATTTTAGATAATAT
>JAFAQB010000436.1 GCA_019246625.1 Nitrososphaeraceae archaeon | reverse complement strand
CTACGTTTGATAGAAATGAGTGATAACGATAAAGAGCTTGAATCAGCCCAGAAAGACCAAAAGAAGATTGGAAAAGCAGAGTCAGACCCAGAGACCTCGGGACCAGCAGAGAATTTGCGTGAAGAAGCTGCTGAAATGACTGACGAGGGACAAGACTCAAAAGAACCAGCATAATTTCCATTACCATGATTGACTGCTGTCTCTTTTTTTCTTTAATATGGCAGCAATATCTCTAAATGACATTCTTGCTTCTTGAGCTATCTGGCGTACATTCTTTTGTTGATTATAATACAAATCAACAACAAGCTTTTCTTTTTCTACATTGATTAGCATGCTAATGCGTTGATTATCCAATGGAATCTTTACACTATTAGCTTTTACTGCTACCATTGCTACGATGTTTGTTTCCCTGTTATCTACTGTTACCATTGTTTACATTTACTGAAGTAGTAAAAGCGATAAGAGATTGTATAATAGCTAATGGTTTTTTGTCATAAAATCTGAAATGGTACTACGCTTTGGATCTTGAATGCTACTAGTACGTAGTATGATTTGTCATTTTCATAGAAATTACAAGATAAAAAGAAGTTCTTGGTAAATAACAATAAGATACCTTGGGTTTGTTAAATACCAAGAGCTTTTCTAAGCCAGCTTCTCTTACTGTATAAATAGTCAATCACTGTGCCGAGAAGCACGCCAACAGCAAACACAAGCGCGACGTCTCCTATTTGTATAGCCTGTTCTCGTTCTTTCTCTAGGATTTTTCTTAAATCTTGGGCCTCCTGCATGGTTAAATCAGTAAACCTGAACTTCTCAATCAATC
This sequence comes from Nitrososphaeraceae archaeon, assembly GCA_019246625.1. Classification (GTDB taxonomy): domain Archaea; phylum Thermoproteota; class Nitrososphaeria; order Nitrososphaerales; family Nitrososphaeraceae; genus Nitrososphaera_A. The sequence continues at coordinate 1,234 of JAFAQB010000436.1, read as the reverse complement.
GATTTCTCATATTAATTTCATCTGTGGTCAATGGAGTCATGTTTATTGATCTCCCCTTTGCTTCCTAACCTTACGATAAAAATCTATAGCATCCTGTTTATGAACTTCTTTGATTCCTTCCAAGAAAGGATGTTCTTCTAGATGTCTGACTCTGCCTTCGAGTCGAATGATAAAAAATCAGGCAGTCAGAATTGCAACCACAATTCCGATTATTAGGGTTATTCTTGGTTCATCTAACCCTCCGCTCACTATTCCAGTCAACTTATACTTGTGCAAACCTTCGATATTTGAAATAATGTTTGACCATGCCGAAAAGTTCTACAATAATATTTCATGAGTTGGTAGTTTAAGTTCCAAACTTTCAATACGAATAAAGTTAGCAAAAGCTATATCTATATCTGGGTAAAACAGTTTAACATAATGGCTTTACTAAACTAAAAAATTGACTTTACAAAAGCCGTTAAATTGTGCTGTGGGTGTTTAACTTAACTAAAATGTAGTTAAGTTAATTGAGAGTAAATGTTTACTGTTTAGAGCGTTGTAAGCGCCTAGCTAACTTATCTTCTATCGCTTTTATCTGTACTACTCTAGATGGTATAGGTAGAAAGATGATTCCTGCAGTAGTATTATTAGCACCACGACCACTACTCCAAGCAAGCAGCTTATCTATATTTCCAGGGTCATTATACGCGACGAATGCAATAAAATCCAACCTGCAAATTTGAACTAGCTCCCTACAACTCATATATTCTATGTAAATATAGAGAACTAATTATTATGAAAGCTTTAGTATACCATGGTCCAAGGGACGTTAAAATAGATGATAAACCTCGTCCCAATATGCAAAATCCACAAGATGTTATTTTGCGTGTTACATCAACTGCATTATGTGGCTCTGACTTGCATCTTTATCATGGTACAGTACAGGGAATGGAACCAGGACAAACCTTAGGACACGAGTTTATGGGTGTAGTGGAAGAAGCAGGACCAGAAGTACATGAAGTAAAAGTAGGTGATAAAGTTGTAATTCCATTTAACATTAACTGTGGTCAGTGTTGGTTCTGCAGACATGAGCTTTGGTCCCAATGTGATAGATCTAATCCCAAAGGAGAACTCGGAGCAGCTTTTGGTTATACTCAAACTATGGGAGGGTATGACGGTGGGCAAGCAGAATATGTAAGAATACCTTTTGCAAACACGGTGGCATCATTAAAAGTTCCATATAGTATCACTA
>JAFAQB010000420.1 GCA_019246625.1 Nitrososphaeraceae archaeon | reverse complement strand
GGTATTCATTGGTAACGCATTAATCCTTTCTGCAAGATTAAATTACGTAAGAAAATCTTCTATAGAGGTCGAAGTTACTATCGAGGCAGAAGATCTAGATGATGGCATACGAGTTCATACGGGAACTGCATTTGTTACCATGGTTGCGCTTGACAAATATGGAAAGCCTGCGCAGGTCCCACCACTGATACTTGAAGAAGATGATGACAAAAGGCGCTTTAAGCAAGGTGAAGAAAGAATGCTCTCTCGCTTAAAAGATGCAGGTAGAATATAATATGAAGCAAAGTGATATAATACATATTGCAACCTTGGATCTTTTGTCACAAGGTAGGGCTGAGATGGTTGTTGGCCGTGGTTCATCTATCGAGGCCTTGCAAAGTCCTTTGTTCGGATTTAAATTGGAATGCTATGACTCGCTTTTTGAAGAGAAGCTAGTCAAGGCACTTAAAGAAGGCTAGCTGTTGATACGAGAGTTTCCTTAATTAGTATCAATCTTAACGGCTTGAGATTCGCTTAATCTAACCAATGGTAAAGTAAAATAGAAATTCTCAGATACTGGGCTTTAGATCACTTCTGTCGCTTTTCTTATCAAATCTTTTCATAATTGCGCTTTTGATATTTAAATAGTTAAGGACAAGATTATAAATATGCGTGTTTTCGTCACGGGCGCCACAGGTTTTATAGGCTCTGCTATAGTTCAGGAACTTATTATTGCGGGCCACCAAGTGATCGGCCTAGCGCGCTCAGACTCAGGCGCAAAGTCACTTTTAGATACAGGTGCAATAGTACATCGAGGTGATTTTCAAGACTTGGAAAGCTTGCGCAATGGATCTGCCATGTCAGACGGCGTGATTCATACCGGCTTCATCCACGACTTTTCAGATTTCAAGGCGAGTTCTGAAATTGATCGAAATGCCATTGAGGCTTTAGGGTCGGCACTCGTTGGCTCTGACCGACCCTTAATCATCACCTCTGGAGTAGGTTTGCTCACTCCTGGCCGACTAGCAACCGAAGAAAGCATGCCCCCTTCTCCAAGCCCACTCCCTCGTGTGGCCTCCGAAGAAGCTGCCGGTGCGGTAGCGGATCGTGGAGTGCGCGTGTCAATAGTTCGTCTTGCGGTATCGGTCCATGGCGATGGCGATCACGGCTTTTTGCCGATTCTCATCAATATGGCGCGGGAAAAAGGAGCTTCTGCATACATAGGTGAAGGGCTCAACCGATGGCCAGCAGTGCATAGGCTTGATGCTGTCCATTTGTTCAGACTTGCTTTGGAAAAGGGGGCTGCAAGAGCTTACTATCATGGTGTGGCTGAAGAAGGCGTCTCGTTCCGAGAAATCGCTGAAGTCATCGGCCACCGTCTGAAAGTGCCTGTTGTCAGCATAGCCCCTGAGGAGGCCGCCAATCACTTTGGTTGGTTCGCGTATTTCGCAGCAATAGATAATCCAAGCTCAAGTCAAAAAACTCGGGAAGTTTTGGGGTGGAGGCCAGAGCAGCCTGGACTGATTGCTGATCTTGATCGGGAACAATATTTTAAAACTTGAAATATATTAATTATGAACACCAAGTAGTCTGTGATGAATTGGCTCAACTGCAAGCAACCCCAAGTGATTGTTCTTGCTGTAAAAATGAGAATATTGAAGGATTCTTTTGATTTTGATGATGATGCGTTTAGCCTAGCATCTTCTAGTATTACAACATCTCCTTCTACATCCATCTAGAGAACTTGAAGCATTAGACATACTTACAGACAACATTATAAAGAAACAAGTACCCGTCATCGACATAGCTGTTGCCTACATTATTAGTAGTAGGTGTGTTTCTTTCTCTCTCGATGGATTACACTTGTCATACTAAGCATCGTTGCAACAATGGTAAGCTCTGTAGAAACTATGACAACCTGCCGGTATCGAATATATAATCAGTTTTCGTAGAGCCTGTTTTGTTCTACCATCGATTTAGTTATACTTTGTGCGCTTCAATCTGGTCTTATCTCCATGCCATATTTAGATGCTATACTAGGAAGCTTTTGTTTTTGTTCGTAGGTAAATGGCGGAGGTTTTATATTGATGTCTGAAACTTCCAAACCTACCTCTACAAAAAGTTGCTCCAGTCCTGGTGGGGATAGTATTATTATTAGTTCTGCAACCTCGTTAGTTTCATTTTTGAAACTATGCAAAACATGTGGTGGGACATTAACAAAAGTTCCAGGTTTGGCTTCAATCCTTTGCTTGTCTACCTTGAATGTTATTTGTCCTTTAACTACGTAAAACCCTTCATGTTCACGTGTTTGAATGTGCGGAGCAGGACCTCCTCCTGGAAAAACCTTAGCTTCGATAAAACTGTATGTTCCAGCTGTGTCTTTCTTTGATGCGACAATTGTATTGATGTCGCCAGCTACAGCTATATGTCTTCCTTTCTTAGGTTCAACGATTTTTGCTATTGTGTTTGCAGAATGAATAATATTTTCATCCATATAATGCGTTTTGGTTACTCTAATCTTTTTCTTTCTGGATGCAGATTTCATTTTGGGGCAGACTATCAACGTCGATGGCTGCAGGAATATGTGTTATGTGCATCAAGTCCGATGGTTTCGTCTTGAATTCGTCTCATAGAACAAGAACAAGAAATCCAAAGGCATGTGAATGTCAACTGATCAAAAGAAGAGATAGCCTTGCTTTATCTTTCATTCTAAAAGCAAAAACCCTTGAAGATACTAGTAATAGCCTTTAGCAAGGCAATGTTTTTAGAAGGTTCATGAGAGATGCTAATATCCATCATATAAGAGGAGTAATGGCTGCCTTTATTGGTTTATGCTAAAGGGGTTGCTGTAGTACTAATGTATGTGAATAGTACAAGTAATATCTTCTTTTTACCATGGAGGTCAGACATTTTACCAGCTCAAGTCATTACAGCTCCAACAATTCAGATACAAGCTGTGCATTCCAATAAGCGTTAGAGATATCAGATCATACCATTTGACTACCTGCGAAAATGGCAAAGCTAGCCAAACATGCTGCTGCCATAATTAATACTGTTGGATATGTTATACAATTATGTTCCTTTGTCTTTACGATTTATGACATCTATAACCCAAAGATATCCCATTATCCAAACTCCATATTTCATTAGACGTCAAGGCCTCCTTTATGGTTTCCTTTGCAGATTACGTCTCGCGTGTTTTATTTAAGAATATTAAACAAGTTAACCGGAGTCACAAACATAGAAGAATTCGTTCCATCACTCTTATAAGTAAATAGTCTTGCAGACTAGCTGAATCAATAAAAGGCTTCACTGCTAGGCAATATCTTAGATCGCCTTTAGTTGCTTTACCATAGGTTGTCTAGATTTACTTATCTCCTGCAATCGGGACAATTCTTTAACTGTTACAGTTGTTCCAGAATGCATAACGGTACAAAAGTCTAGAATTTCATTCAGACCAGATCTCACACATTCGTAAATTACACTTCCAATTGTTTCTCAGCTAGCCATATAATGTAAATGTTACCTCATCAGATTTTGCCACAGACAACAGTGTAAGTAAAGAAGTATCGTTTTACGTACTCATCTACGCTTACTTTGGTATTTTGGAGTGTTTTTGGGCGGTTTTCTTATACAGAATGATCAAAAAGTGGTTCAACATCCAGGCTGATATCGAAGAGCAATCGATCATTGAGATAACGATTAAAAATTATTTAGGCGGCTGATTGCCCCGATAGTTAAACCATAGTAATGTTTTGTATAGCTATGTATTATGTAATTATAATGATTTTTGTTAATTAGTGCTACAGTAAGAGATTGTTTATAAGCAGGAGATTTTAAAAATCAAGCAAGTTTCAGTGGTTAAATATAAAATGATCTTATCTCACCGTCAATAGTGATCAAAATGAGATATAAAGAAATACTTAATAGATTTGCCTTTACTTGGATTTATTATTGGTAGTCGACGTTATACGTACAATCAAGATATTAGGAAATTGGTCTGGTAACAGAATTATAGGAAGAAGGCGTCCATTAATTGCCGTCTTTAGCCTTACTCATTACTGTAACTTTTTCTGCCCCATGTGTCCTTTCGGAGACCCTGACAAGATTAGCCAATTCGCGTCTGCCAAAAAAAATGACTTAACTACTGAACAATGGAAAATAATTTTTGACAAGGTTTCAAAATCTTGTATTTGGGCTATCATAGAAGGCGGTGAACCAACGAGTCGTCCCGATTTTATGGAGCTTGTCCATCATATTTATAACCTAAAACTTCCTATCACATTAATTACTAATTGTTCTCTGCTTCACACCGTTGATCTGCTTGAACTAAAAAATTATATCCAATTTATTACTTGCAGTATAGATTCTGTCTTCGAAGAATCATATTGCAAGGTACGCGGCGTTTCTTCTCTGGTCTACCGTACAGTAATAGACAACCTGAGACTTTTGACTGAATACAAAGTACCACACTACTTTAATAGTGTGATAACTAAATTCAATACTGAAGAATTCATCAACCAATCTTATTTTGATAAGGCAAAGGAATTGGGCTCCAATGCAGTTTCATTTACATTTGTAGAAGATAGATCTGATGTTAGCTATTCTCTACTTCCAGACCGAAATACAATGATCAAGGTGTGCGAAAGCATACTTGATTATGGAAAGAAACACTCTTCTCCTCAAATAATGATCCCACCACAATATTTTGAGCAGATAATTGAATATGGAAGGGCCGTTTTTGATGAATGCGGGGTATGGAAGAGTATATTCGTTAATGGTAATGGTACAGTTCTCGTTCCATGTTGGAAATTTAGCAGTCCTCAAAATACATACAATCTACTAGAGCAGAGCATAGAAGAAATCTGGAGTGCTCCAGAATGGGAGATAGCCAGAACTTGTCAAGATTGTAAAGTACTTGGTTGCATATGGTACTCCTCACAACCAATAACCACATTTGCCAAAAATTACATGAAAGGATTATCAAAAATGATTAACCAACAAAACCCCCAAACAGCTAGAGAAAATAATTTAGTTTAGAGCAAAAGGCTTCCAGATAACCATGTTCGTCAGCCCCTTATTATGCATACAAATCAGTAATGACAACTATTGAGATAACTCTGGTTGTTAATGTCAAAGCGGTAAATCATAAGTGTGTAATTTTGTAAATATTATACTGATGAATACAAATTAATAATTCTATATAAATGTGGAAATTCGGATGCAGGTGAAGTTTGCAGTAATTAATTCGACAATTTGATAACAAATACAAAAACACGGCAGCAAGAATATACAAATCAAGACATGAATAGATATTGTTCGTCTAACTCAATTTGCAAATCAGTAGGTAGCCAAATTTGCCTTAAGTTTTTTTATATGGGCTCTAGCAGATTGATGTTGGACGTTAATTTAAAAAACTATAATAGTTGAGTGGCCTTTCAATTAGCGACAGGACCATAACCTCGATGAAATAACTATATTCAAATGAGAGAATATATCAGACCTACGTCTTATATCCAATTTCTCTGAGAAAACGTTTTCTATCTGCTACATCCTTTTCCGTCTCGATGCTTTTGGGTTTAAACCCATCAACTACTCCAAGTATTGCTCTTCCCTGTTCGGTTTCAACAAAAATTACCTCAACTGTATTCGCAGTGGCACAATATATATTGACTAGCTCTGCTACATCTTTTAATCTTGGCAAGATATTAATTGGAAAAGCATCTCTCATCAGGATAACCAAGCTATGTCCTGCGGCAAGTTTGTATGCGTAGTCAGTTGCCAATATTTCTAAATCACCATCGTTTCCCGTGTGCCTTACCAAACACATACCACTAGCTTCGCAAAAGCCAATACCAAACTTGATATTTGGTACAGAGTTAACCAGGCATTCTGAAACATCTTCTACAGTTTTTATAAAATGACTTTGAGCTAGAATAATGCTAACATCAGTTGGTAATTCGATTTTGAAACTTTGAATTTCCATAATTTTATTGATAAACTTCACTGTATTTATCTGTGTTATGATCTAAAAACCATATCTACAGGTCGGTTAAAGCTTTTTCTTGTTATAGAAAAGTTATAGTCAAAGGGGATAAATCCATTAGTCTTTGATCATCTTTCTTGGATTGTAGTACTTATTAATATTCTATTGGACTTTTTTGGATATAGAAAATCGACCTTGCATTCAATCTTTTGATCTGTCTGCACCATATTAAATAGCTTAACTCCTTACCATTTAGAAAGCGCTGAAATTTAGTCTTGATTTCCTCAAGCCTACCAGATCAGCCCGAATTATGAATTAAACGAGATAAAATGTTTGGGTTTTATCTTATCATTGTCTTGAAATTCAATTCAGTTGTGATATTAAGTAAAGAAGAGAAATTCAAGACGTACAAGCATACCTACCTGTTATGACATGACAAAGTATAAAAAACAAAAAACTTGCCGAGTAGTATGCGTAAATATCAGATCGCAGTTATAGGTTATAATAAAGACAGATGTACCGACCATTCAAGAAACATTGCATTTGAAGTGGGAAAAGAAATAGCTCGTTCCGGATCCATTTTGATTTGCGGAGGTTTGGGTGGAGTTATGGAGGCAGCCTGCAGGGGTGCTAAGGAATATGATGGATTAACCATTGGGATAATTCCTCAAGAAGAATTTTCATTTGCAAATAAATTTTGTGATGTAGTTATTTGTACTGGAATAGGGTTCGCAAGAGATATTATCGTTGCTACGTCTGCTGATAGTATAATAGCAATTGGTGGAGGTGTGGGAACAATGATTGAATTGGGAGTAGGTTACATAAAAAACAAGTTAATGGTTGTAGTAGCCGGTAGCGGGGGCGTGTCAGATAGGTATGGCGGAAAGTTTCTTGATGAACGCAAGATTGTTCCTTTGATGATTGCTAAAGATGCGCGTTCTGCAGTCCAAATGGTTCTGAAACACAGAGAAGAAAACAACTAAACCAGCCTATATTTCCCTTAATTCTCTAAGAAAGTCTACATACGATAGAAATTTAATTGTGTTTTTATTTCTTGTTCTAGACCATCTGACATCTTAGGGGGTCTGACTTATACAGATATAGTTGGCATAAATAATAACGAGTTCCTTAGCTGAAGTTTTAGATACATGGATACAATGTGTCTATGTCAAATATAAACGCAAAGTACTATGTTTTGCTAACCAGTCATTTCTGAATTTCCCCATACATAGCTATTTCGACCATCCACGTGCATTTAGATCTGGATATTGCCTGAATCGGTCCATTCATTTTTAAAAAGGCCAAGCAAATCATCAAATTCCGTGGCTTTCAGGCACATTGCTGTTTCAATAAACCATCTCTATAACAAAGCCTTCATAATCGATATCAAAAGCACCCAACTTGAGTATTTTTGTAATCAATCATTATCATCCAGTTTCCGCAGCCAAAGGATACAGGAATAAGAACTTATTATAAATTATAAACGAACTATGGTATTATGACATTGAATCACACTATGGTATTTTTGACTATCACGATTGCAAGTCTTGCCATTAATTCATATAAAGTAATGGCAGAAGTAACAACTACTACTACCACCACAACAACTATTACAACGACTAGCGGTTCTAATGGTACCAATAACACAGTAACCAACACCGCTATAACATTAGGAAATCCAATTCTTATAAAGAGTGGTAAAACAACGACCTTAAAGTCAGTTGTCGTTAATAGTTCAAAATTACTCGAAATTTCTTATGTGGGGAATGGTACAGTTAAAGGGAGCGATTTTATAGATAAAGGGGTAGATCTCATTGCTACCAAGCCTGATGGAGGCATATATTCTCAGGGACGAGGTAATATCATGGTCAAAGGCAGTAGCGAAAGGGCAAGCTACGTTTTCCAGGCAATAGGGCAGTATAGTCATGACGGAAAGTTAAGAGAAAGTGGGGCTGCCTTTTTTAGTACAAACTCAACTGGTAAAATGGTGGCAGTAAATAATCTGGTGATTATTTACAAAGGTGAGACTAGCAGAGGCGGCAATATTAAGACTATAGGGTGGGAATGGAAATAAATAAACATAAGTTCTAAATACAAGACCCTACTTTTTATCATCAGGCGCGATTCTAGTTTTAGTTATTTCGGGAGAGAATTTCTTATGTTATTGTTGCTAAAATCAATGTTGTTTGTGAAACTCTCATACATTAAAATATGAATATTCCTATCTGGGTATTATGTTAAAAAAATTCTGTAATAAATGCAAAAAGCAATTATCGGCTGATTCAAAGTATCTACTATGTGAAGATTGCCACAAAAGCATCATATTTCTGGAAGATGACAGAGCATTTTATGAGAATTCACGTTTGCATTATTAGTTTAAGATATCAAACTATATATTAATCGAAGATTTAATGAGATATCTAACTTGTGGCGTTCGATTTGTATTTGTAAGTAAACCTTTCATATGCGAAGAAATTGCTAGTCACACCTTCAATAGCAACTATTTTATCTCTTTTTCCTTTTTATCTGTTTTTTCTCATACCCCAAATCACAACAGTTCCTATAAAACAAAATACCACTACCATCGCCCAACTGAACACATGCGAAAAAAGACCGGCTATATCTCCAATCGTCATAACCAATAATAGAATTACATGATATATCAGGTTAACATTTTATCTTCGTCATCCCTCCTGTTCACTTCCTTCTGGTAGTCAGGAAATCTAATTGGATTCAAGAGACACGAATAGACAATTCTAAATGTATTAATATATAATCACGCAATTATTTTAGTAATAAAAGCTAAGTTAGAGTCTTAATATTAAAATGCAAACCGTGTTAATTACCTGATGCTGAATAACGATCGTGGCCAATTGCAACATGTGAGGTAAACTTCTTGTTTTAAATCTAAGACTCGAGGTCTTTTTGCAACGCTTGTTATTTGGCTGTGCCTGTCTTGTGTCAATATAAAATTAAATATTATTACAATTTGTCCCGTACTTCGTGGTTCTGGGAACTTTCTAAAGTAAATAAAGAATCGTTCATTCAGGATAAGTGCTGTTTCAAACTCTATTCCTTTGAAATTATAAAACCCACTACTCCCATTCCAACCAAACCAGCAACAGTTAGGACAGAAGCCATCATTATGAGTACCTCTAACATTGAGCTATTTGACTGACCTGACAACGTAGCACTTATCTTAGCAGGAGTCATCATGATGCCAATGCCTGTAAATAGCATTATAATAAATACGATAGAGACAATAGCAAGTCTATCCATAATATTCTGTCTCTTAAGAGACCCAATTTATCGTATTCATTATGCAAGACTTATGTTTTGCTTATTGCTGTAACTATTTTCATCTTCCTTCTCTAATTTCTTCAACTCTTTTTGCAGGAATTGCCTATACTTGTTCTGTTCTTCTTCAGTCATTTTGTCAAGATTTGAGCTTAAAGTTGAACCTATGATTGATAACCTATCTAACAGGTCCATAGCCATGAATTTTCCCACATTGCCTATTCTAGATATTAGATCCATTTGTTTTTGAAATACACTATGAATAGA
>JAFAQB010000380.1 GCA_019246625.1 Nitrososphaeraceae archaeon | reverse complement strand
TGGAACCTACTAGAAGCTGCCTTAATAGGAAAGCCACATGTCTTTGAGAGCTAGTCGGAATTTACTACTTGGTATTGGTAGATATAGTAATATTACTAGATCAAGTAAGAATGAGAGATTTATACACTAGACATTTAGGAATTTATTATACTATTATGAGATGGTCTTGATTTGCCTTGTATTCATGAAGTTTAATTCCTTGAAGGCGAATAGCATATTCTCATAAGCATGTCCAACATCCTTTCAGATCGGTACCAAACAGGCTACAAGTTATGTTTTCTGGCAATATACCATGTGATTATAACTGTGTTTTCACGAGGTATTCCTTCTTGTGTATTATCCAGTGTCTATGAGCTCTTATTTATATTAGCTGCATATTGCCTTGCTTCATTACCTAGATCTCTCGCCACGGGACTAATTCCATTTAGCACCTTATCTATACCTCTAAAAACGCTTGAAATAAATAAACTCCAACCTATCCCAATGATAGATAGAATTGTTATTACTAAAATAGAGGTAAAAAAAATCCAAGTTAGTAAACCCATATAATTTTGTCAACCACTAGATTATCTTAAAGATTATTGAAGTTAGAAGCTAGCGTTTATTATGGATCTTAGCTCCATTACAATATTGTGTCTGTAGGCGGGTAACTAAAACATGACATGGATAAAAATTAGGTTATTACCTCAGAGGATATCCATGCCGCGCCCAATCAATGATTGAGCCGTCATACATTCTGACATTGTCAAACCCGGCGTATTTTAGTTGCAGATATGTATGAGATGCCCTCATGCCAGAATGACAATAACATATAACTTCCTTGTCTTTGGTGATTCCTTTGTTTTCAAATTTACTTTGCAATTTATCTTGATCTTCAAGCATCTTGCCAAAGTCACCTAATCCTTCTTCCCAATTGTGCAATATTGATCCGGGAATTCTTGCTTGAATGTGTTCTTGAGGTGTTCTAGCATCAACAATTACCACGTTAGGATCATTTTGCTTTACTTTTATCATCTGAGCATCTGCTCTAATTGCATGATTTGTTTTTGCAACAAAATTAGCAATAGCCTCTTTTGGTTGTTGTACTGTTTTTTGAATTTGTTTAGTAATTGGTAATCCTGCTTTCTGCCACTGGCTATATCCTATGTCTAAAAGTTTTACATTTGGATGTCCGTGATACATCAATGTCCAAATTATCCTTGCCACAGAAGGATCAGGATATTCGCCATATGCTATAACCTCCTTTGAATCATTGATATCAAGTTTGGTGAAGATCTTTTCAGCTATCTGTGCATCTATGGCCAAGTTTGCCCCATTATCCGCGATGGAAATGACATGATCAACACCAAGAGGTACAGCATTTTTAATGTGTCCAAATCTATAAGGCATTATTCCTCTTCCATCGATAATGACTATATTAGGGTCATCCAGACGAGAGACAAGCCAATTTGCATCTACAGTTACTATCATTTACTAGAGATCAGTTTATCATTGTGTCGGAACGCATTATATTTCTTTAACCCGGCAGCTACCACAGTAAGCCATCATTAACCATGGCTAATCTGAGGAGAGTTAATTTATCATGTCAACCTTCTTTCCATAAATACATCTGCTCTATAGTTATCATTGTATCTAGCAATGTCAACAAAACCGTTCTTTAGATATAGTGCTCTTGCTGCATCAAGTGTTTTTGAACTATCCAAAACAATCCTTGAATACCCAACGCTTTTTGCAAAATCTATCGCTGTACCAAGCAACTTTTGACCCAAACCTAATCGTCTAAAATCACGTAATACATACATACGCTTTAGTTCGCATGTCGATTCAAATTGTTTCAAATTTCTTACAGCAGTAGTACCTACTATTTTTTGTTTCTGTTGGTGAGTATTGGAATAATCATAATTAACAACGGTTTCTGCAACCCAAAAGCAACCTGTATTAGACTTGTTATAACTTTCGTCAATTGCAAGTATGTCAGAATCCAATGTATCAAATTCGAGCTTAAATTTAAATTCATTAACAATGATATCTGAAATAAATTCTATGACTTTATCAGAATCACTTTTTTGAAATGGTCTTATTTTAACATCTTGCGACAAGGTTAATCCTTTTTTGATTATTTTGAAAATAAGTATTCTATTCTTTAGTTATAATTAATTGCTACATCCTTCATACTTTCGTTTCCTTACTTTTTCTTGGATTTATTCAAAAATGCAGACATCATTTTTTGTCTGTCTTCATGTGCAAAACATAATGCCCAACCATAAATTTCTAGTTGTAATCCCGTATCAATATCTGCATCCATCCCTTTGTTGATTAACATTTTACTAGTTTTTACAGCCATAAAACTATTATTCAGCTAGTTCATTGGCTCTGTTTTTCTTGTTGTTCGTATTGTTGCTCTTCTTGAGGATTTGTAGAAGATTGTTTACAAAGAGTTGGACTCCTACTTGGTAGTGCCTGCACGTCTTCTTCAGTATTCAAACTGATTGCTCTATTAACCAGCCCAATTTTTTCTGCTCCTTCTGCTGTATTCATTTTTCCTGTATAGATGAGCTCTTTTGTTTTTGCTGCTCTTCATGGGAAACAGAAGTTTGGGTAGCAGAATCCCCCGGCCATATGATACATTTTAATGGTGAGCGATTTCTGGGACCATATGAACCATACACTGAATGTTAACACATACATCTATGGGCTGATGAAACTATCTATCTTTCAGTAGCCTAAAAGACATGATAAAAACATCTTCCGCATTCTTACGAAATTTCATAGTATGGTTGCTCTATGTGCATGTGTCATAGGTTATTGGTTATAGTTTATGACTAGCAATATGTCATCCTATTCCTGTAATACTTTATGAACAAATGAGATTGCAATTGATCCTTCACCTACTGCAGATGCAACACGTTTGATACTGCCACCCCGTACGTCTCCTACTGCAAAAACACCTGGTAAACTGGTTTCAAGCAAGTATGGTTGACGCGTAAGAGGCCAGCCTGCAGCGCTCAGATTTTCTGGCAAGATATCAGGGCCTGTCTTTATGAAGCCTTTATCGTCAAGTGCAATACAGCCATTGAGCCAATCGGTGTTTGGATCAGCACCGGTCATGATAAATATGTGGCTTATCCCATGCTTCTCAGTCTGGCCTGTTTGACTATTTCGCCAGTAAACGGAATCAAGGTGATTGCCGGCTCCGCCTCCTCCTTCCACTCTCACAATCTCAGTTTGAGGTCGTAACATGATGGTAGGAGTATTCTCTATCCTACGAATCAGGTATCTCGACATACTCGCAGCCAAACTGTTGGACCTGACTAGCATATATACGCGCTTTGCAGTCTGTGCTAAAAATACAGCCGCCTGGCCCGCTGAGTTTCCTCCACCAACTACAATTACTTCCTCTCCACCACATAATTGTGCTTCCACAAAAGTCGCACCATAATAAACCCCTGCACCTTCAAATCTGGCCAGGTTTTCCAATGGTAGCTTTCGATATTGAGCACCGGTGGCAATCACAATGGTGCGAGTAGAAATTCTAGCTCCATTCTCAAGCTCAATTACGTACGGTTTGCGGTCGCAGATGAGTCTTGTGGCCCTAGCGACAAGCATATGTGCACCAAACTTTTGAGCCTGATTATATGCTCTACCTGCCAGCTCCTGACCTGAGATTCCTGTAGGAAATCCCAAGTAATTTTCAATTCTTGAGCTTGAACCAGCCTGGCCACCAGGAGAACTCGTTTCCAGCATTAGAACGTCAAGGCCTTCTGAAGCGCCATAGACTGCCGCAGCCAACCCCGAGGGACCCGCGCCGATTACGATGAGGTCTCGCACATGGGTTTGGTCAATGGACTCATTAAAACCAAGGCAGTCTGCGATTTGTTGGTTACCGGGATTTCGGAGCACGATTTGGCCTCGACATATCAACACTGGTATTTCACTGGCTGAAACTTGGAAACTATCCAATACATTCTGTACGTCAGGGTCGCGTTCTAGGTCTATGTAGGAGTATGGATGTCCATTGCGCATTAGAAACTCTTTGATCCGAAGCGTACCTGCCGAATATGTTGACCCAACAAGGACAATGTCTCCAACACCAGCAGCTATTAACTCCACTCTACGCAGAATGAACGCCCTCATCAATATGTCGCTGAGTTCAGCATCAGTCTGTACCAAACCGAGCATTTGCTGGTGATCCAGTTCAATTACTTTACCTGGCTTAGTAGCACGCGCCCGAACTAAAGACCGGCGGCCAGAGAGCATGTTAACCTCTCCTGTGAATTCACTAGGACCATGTACAGTAATAAGCGTCTCACGGGCTCCGAACGGTCGTAGAATCTCGACTTCGCCCGTGATTACCACAAAGAACGGTACCGATCTATCTCCTTGCTCAATTAGCACTTCACCAGATTGTACTGAACGCGTACGTCCATGCAATGCAACACGATCAATCTGAGCTGGCGTTAGTTTCGGAAATATCTTCTCTCTATGAGATTTGGTTAGCGGAAGTCCCCTGCGTGCATCACTCATAGTGGTCACTTCTAGTGCAGTTGCAGCTCATATACCATTGCCTGGATCCTTTGTCTTTATAAGATAATTTGTAGGTATTTCGTTGTCGTTTATCACTTGTCTTCACGCATACAATACTATGTTATTTTATTTAAATTCGGAAGTAACTTGATCGTTATCTAGTATTATTGCCATAACCAAGTCACTTGTAAATAACTGCCATATTTAATAGGGCTTAATCCTTAAAATAGCATTGTAAATTTAAAAATGACAAACAAAGATTCACGATCGAGAAAACAAAAAGAAGTTAAGAAATTGACTATCCCTGTAAACATTGGTTCTGATCATACAAGAGGTTCAGCCAATAATAATGCTCCTATTACTGTAGTAGAGTATGGCGATTATGAGTGTCCCTATACAGGTATGGCTTATCCCATAGTCAAGGAGTTAATAAAAGAGTTTGGCAATGAGAAAATACGTTTTGTGTTCCGCAACTTTCCTCTAAATGATATACATCCTCATGCTCAACATGCAGCAGAAGCTGCTGCGGCTCAAGATAAATTCTGGCAGATGCATGACTATTTATTTGAACATCAGAAAGCATTAGATGACGGCCATTTATTGGAATACGCCCAAAAAGTAGGATTAGAAGATATTCACAAATTCAAAGACGATGTCTCTAGACATGTGTATTCTCCATTGATAGAAGAATCACTAAAAGGTGGAATTGATAGTGGTGTTCAAGGAACACCAACGTTCTTTATCAATGGGGTGCGTTATGAAGATTCATTTGATTTGAGGACATTCTCTGAAACCTTACAAAAGTATTTGTCTGCACTAGCGCAATGAAACAAGGAAATGGTCACCTAGATATGGAAAACATATTTGCCCGTTTTTAACATTTCGTAAATTCAAATCAGACAGCGCCAATTACACAACTCATAATTTCTGATCCACAGACTTGTTAAGACACACCTGCCGGAAAGATTGGGAGATCTTACCAACAAACATATCTTCATGTCTTCTGGGCTATATGATCCAATAGTTTCAAGGCCTATACGTTAATCATGGTTACCTTTGCAGATAATGGATACTAAAATCAAGAATATGTGTTCTTAAAATGCAGTTTGATAGTCACAATGCCTTCACTGTATAATACATTCGAACACAGATTAAACATCTAATGGGCGGTTGTTCCGTGATTCCCATTTAGGCACACCAATGATCATCAGCTTTCCATTTGGGCTCAAACCACCAAGAACTGCACTCATCGCTTTAGCACTTGGAACAGTTCCAAGGATTATTTTGGCCCCTCCTATTTTGGCAAGTTCTTCAGCAGCATTTTGCGATTGGCTATCTACCTAATGTATAGCGCCAAGCTTTCTAGCCAATTCTTCTTTATCCTTTCCTCTCCCAATAGGAATGGTCTTAAACCCCATTTTGGCTGCAAACTGAATAGCTAGATGGCCAAATCCACCTATTCCAAGAATAGCAACTACATTTCCTACATGTGCACCGCTATTTATGAGAGTTAAAAGTTGTTACGCCAGCACACATTAGTGGTGCAGGCTCTACGGCGGAAATTTGGTCAGGGATAATACAACTCTGATCTAGAAGCATATTTAATATCAAGAAAGATATTCTACTACAAGCTGCTGTCTAAGGTACATTTGATTCATTATCAAATATACTATAACTATTTTATTTCCTGAATAGCACGTATGTTGAATGTAGAAACTGTACTATAAAATGTAATCAAGGATGTCAATCTTTTCGAGATATTTGGTTATTCATTAAAGTAAAAGAAGAACAATAGAATTTGTTTTTCAAAGTAGATTAAAACACTTCTGCTAGGGTATAGAAGATAGGTCAAGCAATAATGTTGTTTGGAAAAGCTATTTGTTATAAATTATAAGTGCATAATTATGCACATGGTAAATGGAGTAATAGGTGCTATCGCCTTTATCATAGGCCTTATTGTATCCACCATTATAATCTATATTGTTACTAGATTATTTGGAGAAAAGGAAGGAATAGCAAGAGCATTCACAGCAGCTATTGCAGGTGCAATAATCTATGGCATAGCACACTTTCTACTTGGTAATGGGTTACTGTCTGCAACAATTGGAGGTATTGCATGGTTATTGGCTCTAAGAGCATTATATGATGTAGGATGGATCAAAGCATTAGTAATTGCAGTTATTATATGGATATTCTCAGCGATAGTTGGAGTTTTATTACCCACTGTTACATAACTAACATACCCATCTTTGTTTGGCTGTTCAAGCTATACCTGGGCTTTACACTACCTTTACTTGCCAAATTAAAAAGTAGATAGTCTCGGAGAGTTTACAATTCATGGAGTAGTATCGAAGCATAGATCAATTAGTAGCAGCATCGGCGTCACAAGCATACTACTGAAGACAATGCATTTACTATTCTTCACTCATATGTTAGTTAGTGGTAGATATTAAAATGTCTAAACAATGACGGTGGTTTTAATAGGGAAATAATACAGGAGGAACGATTACAAGATTAAGAGAGGTTCAATAATAGAGATCGATTAATACATATTGAAATTGATCGTAATTACTACATTGGAAGTGAGAATACATAAAATAATTTAGAGGGTTGGAACAATGCATAGGCGAAAGTCATTGAAATGCTTGTCCCTTCGACAACCGTATGCTGATCTTGTGGTAACAGGACGAAAGACGATAGAGACAAGAAAATGGAACACAAATTTCAGAGGAAAATTTCTAGTCCATGCATCAAAAGCGATTGACACAGAGAGTGCTGCCTTGTTGAATATTGATTGTAGCAAAGCAATAAAGGGTGCAGCAATAGGGATTGCATTTCTATATGATGTCAAAAAATATGCTAACAAGGAAGATTTTCTGGCTGACAAAGAGAAACATTTTGGTTTCAGGTTTTGTGAACCAAAATATGGATTTTTACTAAAGAGTGCAAAGAGATTGAATAAATCAGTACCAATGATAGGAAGATTAGCTTTCTTTGACATAGATCAACAGATATATTAGCTTGCACTTAGCATTTGGGTGGCATTATTGCTATGAGCATTAGTAAGGATCAGTAATTATCTAAATCATGACGATCAGTAAAAAATAAAAGTTGGTTGAAAGCAGATCTATTCACTATTATTACTTACCACGGTGACGTTGTTGATTTGTTTTGTTACTCTATAAGATAACGCATAAAATATTTCACGGTAACAATGCAATCATTATAAATCTAAATTAAACTTCAGATATAATGCATTTTCACACAACAGATTCTTTTGTTTTTGCATAAAAAATCTGTTCACAATTAACAGTAGATACTATCTACTATCTACTAATCAGAATGTTTTGCAGGATCTATTGATATTTCTACGAAGGAAAGCAAAGAATACACTATTACATATTTAGACCGGACCTAGGAGATGCGTACCTTAGCAGAATATGCATGTTTTCATCTTCCTCGCAAAATTTTTTGATTCATTATTCAAGGTTCGATATCCTATTTATTCTCAAAGATACCTATAAGTACCAATCATAGTAATATCTATATTTAACCTTCAGCTCTATCTGATTGGCAGAATAAGATGAACGAAGATCAGCTATTCAAAAAAGTAGGAGCAGTAATACTTCTTGTTTCCAATATGGAACAATCTATAAAATTCTATCGAGATACTCTTAAGCTACCGATTAAGACTCAGTCTGATGATTGGACTGAATTCTTCAGCAGTGGTACGGTTATAGCTTTACATCCAGTAAAAAGAAAAGCTAATATACATACTGATAGTAGCGGTACTTTAGTTGGCTTTATGGTCAATGACTTTGATATCACTATTAACAAGTTAAGAGAAAGGAATGTAAAGTTTTTTAAAGAACCTAAAGAAGAACCATTTGGTAAACACGCTATTATTGAAGATCCTGATGGTCATCTGATATCGATAGCTCAGATAGAATCAAAATCTATTACTGAAGGATTTGATCTAATCGGGTTGGTTGGAGCTGAGTGAAAAAGCAAACACCCTCTTTTAAAAAGATCGAATAATGAAGAACAGCAATTTGTCACCATGCAATAGGAGTGCAATTAAGCTATCTGCTGTAGTTCATATAGGAAATTCTTACGGAAAGGCTTGTTGCAGTGGGAGAACGCTAAATCAAGAAATTGTTTTGGGCAAACCAGATTATATTCCTATAGTGGTAATAGACTATAGATGCTATTCCGATATCTGTAATATATAAAAACTATAAAATCAAATGAGCGTAATCTAATGTCATTTGTATATCCAAAAAAAGGTATACCTAGTTGTACTAATTTTGAGTAAATGGCAGCAGACAGAGTCATACCTACTATCGCACGGGGAGAATAGAAGTTAGGATATAGAGGGTCTCTGTCTAGCTGCAAAAATTAATTTTCAGTTTTTATAAATAATGACTATTTGTTTGGACATGGAGAGAGGTTATAGACGTTCGCTAATAGAAGGTTAATTTTGCCAATATTGCTGCGATAATAAGATGTAATTAAAAACCATTAAAGACATGTATGCTGAAGAAGAAGAACATATGCGTTCAGTGCAAGTTTCTAAAGCTAATGGGACTTTTGAAGTAGTAGAAAAAAATACTCTTCCAGAACCTAGTGAAGGCCAAGTCCGTATCAAGGTTCAAGCATGCGGCATATGCCATGGAGATTCTATTACTAAACAAGGATTATTTCCAGGAATACAATATCCAAGGGTTCCAGGCCATGAGATAGCAGGTATTATAGACGAGATAGGAAAGAACGTTTCTAATTGGCAGCATGGACAACGAGTAGCTGTAGGCTGGCATGGCGGGCACTGTGGTGAGTGTATTTCTTGTAGACGTGGAGATTTTGTCATGTGTAAGTATGCACAGGTACCTGGAATCGCCTATGACGGTGGATATTCAGACTATGTGATTGCACCAACAGTAGCTTTAGCAAAAATTCCTAAGCAGCTTTCATACACAGAAGCTGCACCGCTTATGTGTGCTGGCATTACCACCTATAATGCTCTTCGGAATAGTGGTGCTCGTGTAGGTGATGTCGTTGCCATTCTTGGAATAGGAGGACTTGGACATTTAGGCATTCAGTTTGCGTCTAAGATGGGTTTTAGGACTGTAGCTGTTGGAAGAGGCAAAGATAAAGAAGAGACGGCCAGAAAACTTGGTGCCATTCATTACATCGATAGTCAATCTCAAAATCCAGCTGAAGAACTCGCGAAATTTGCTAGCGATGGAGACAATGATAAAACAAGAAGCGAAGGTGGAGGAAAAGAACTAGAAGGTGCCAAGGTTATTCTTGCAACAGTTCCAAGTGCAAAAGCAATGAGTGCGGTACTTGGTGGCTTATCTGTTAATGGTAAGCTTATCGTAGTAGGTGCTTCAGACGAGATGATTCAAGTGTCACCTAGTTTATTCATATCAGGGCGTAGGTCAATTATGGGATGGGCGAGTGGAACGTCAATTGATTCGCAAGAAACCCTTTCTTTTAGTGTCCTTTCCGGTATAAGGTCGATGAATGAGGTATATCCACTTGAGCGTGCGGCAGAAGCCTATGAATCAATGATGAGCGGTAAAGTGCGATTTAGGGCAGTGCTTAGGACAACTGGTCATTAACGGATATCTATCTATGGTCAAATTATTTCTAGGAATACTGCTCAGCAGTTTTTTCCCATGTTAACAGGGGCAGTGTAGTTTACTTTACCACCATTACAGGACAATGTGCATAAGTTACAACACCAGATGCAACACTTCCAAGTAATAATTTCTTAAAGCCAGTTCTGCCTCTGGTTCCTACAACTATCAGGTCAACATTATTACTTTCAGCATAATCTACTATTTGCGCTACTATTGATTTGGCTTTGCTACTGACTTCGGTATTTACTTTAACATTGTTTTCTTTACATTTTTCTTTAATCTTTATAAAAGAGTTTTCTTCTATTTCTTGCCTTGGCATTTCTACAATTCTTCTTAGTGAATCTATTAGTGCTAGCATCGGAAGGAACGTCAGAATCTATTTTGTCTTGATATTCGTACCTTATTTTTTCAGGCAAAACATGAAGAGCAGTCATAGAAGAGTTATATATTCTCGCCATTAGTATAGCATAATCTGCAGCATCCATAGAAGGTTCAGAGCCATCAATGGCAACAAGTATTTTAGAGAATTTTTTAGTGGAGTCTATAGTGTTAGTTGGCATATTTTTGTATATTTTCCTATTTTAACATTAATAAAGTTCTTCTCTTTTTACTGAAAAATTAAGCTGATACAAGTTTTTCTGATTTAAGGACACAGAAAGCAAATGAATTACTTCGGAAGCTATCAGATACATATGGTAAAGTCATAATAACTTGCAGTGCCTGTCCAAAAGTTTCAATACTACAAAGCATCCATTTAGGGCAACTTCTTGCAATAGTGCCAGATCAACCCAGAACTAGTCTGAGATTATCCTAGCTCCAACAAAATACCAACACATTGTTATTTTATACTTGCTCTGATTAATGCGTTTGTCTTGTACTATAAGCTATTCTAAAAAAATAATCACATGTGTATTTTAATAGTCAGCATACAGTGCCATGCAGTGAAACCTCAGATTACAAATACTGCATTGTATTACTATAATCCACGGGTAACATAATAAAAATATGGTAGGATTATCATCGAAGTTAGGAATATCAGGTCAAGCCTTATCAAAACAGCAAAAAGCTATAGCCTTTGGCTCCTGGTTTGGATGGGCTCTTGATGGTTATGATCTAGTTTTAATGCTCTTTGTAATATCATCTGTAAATCAACTTTTTTTGTCTCAAATGATCCTGCGCTTAGTCTGCTAGCTACGTTTGCCACATATAGCGTGGGACTTATAATGCGACCAGTTGGTGGAGCAATTTTTGGAAATTTTGGAGACAAACATGGAAGAAAAAAAGGAATGATAATAATAATGGGATTTTCACAGTTTGGTGAGATATATATTTTTCCTTGAAAGATAAGAAACTAGTTCTGGTTGTCTAAAACTCAATTTTTATTGTCTATCTTAGATATCTGATTTATTATTTTTGCAGCATTTATGCTTGATGACTCTTTGCTTGTATCGACAATAATATGCTCTTCCTCTATGGGTTGATAGGTCGCCTTCATACTTCTGTAGATGAAAGCATTGGCATCTGAATAATCATTTTTTCTATTTTTTATTCTTGCAATCACGATATCTTCTGGACAGATACATTCAACTGTACATATTTCCTGAGAAGTCAGATTTAGTTTTTTCTTTATCTCTTCTCTAGAATAATTTGTATTAAAAGTTCCATCAAGAATACAGCTTGTTCCAGACTGGTATAGGTATTTTGCTATTATTACCAAGACGTTATAAATCAATCTTTTTTCTTCTGCGCTGTAGATCGGATTTGGTACCAACTCTTTTCTGATCTTGTCTGTGGATAAAACAACCCACTTAGTTAATTTTGAGAGCTCCTTTGATATACTAGTCTTTCCCACACCAGGTAATCCACAAACAGGCACTATCAATGGCATAGATGATCATACTGTATATGGGTATGATATTAATTTGTTCAAAACATCACATTTTTAAGGAATTCCCTGTGGCTGTTATGAGAGATATCGGGATCTGCTCCCACTGCTGATGTAGCTTTTCATAAAGAGCATTCTCGAAAGCCTTGCTAGTCCATTCCTTAGGCTCGGCAGCGAAATTGCATAATAATATATGTACACACAGCCAAATTAAGATAGGTTTTCAATTATGTTAGCTGCTTCAGACATTGAAAATGCTTTGAGTGTTTCACTTTGTACATTACCTAAACTTCCTGTAGAGAGTAAAACAGATGTTATTGCCTCATCATTTGGAGCTTCAACTATTGTTACAATATCGTATTTTCCGAATGTATAGTATTCGTTAATAAATTTACCACCTGCCTTTTCAACTGCAGCTTTAAAAGATTCAGCTCTCTTTACCGTATCTTTTACATTTCTTATTCCTTGGTCTGTAAAGTTGAATAGAATGATGTAGTTAGGCATATCGTTATCAGCAAGTCTTTACTTAAAAAATATTCCTTTTTAGTTATACATGTGGATTCAAAACATTTGACGATTTTGTCAGCCATTCACCAATACAAGAATTTGGTAAGATGCCAAAAGCAACTTCCATTTGACTTGTTATAACTTTAGTCAATTGCAAGTATGTCAGAATCCAAAGTATCTGGCTTAAATTTAAATTCATTAACAATGATATCTGAAATAAATTCTATGACTTTATCAGGCTCGATTTGTACAA
>JAFAQB010000343.1 GCA_019246625.1 Nitrososphaeraceae archaeon | reverse complement strand
TGGAACCTATAATCTATAGGAAATCCCATGCAATATCGCTTTTTATCTCAAAGTAACAATCATTATAATGGCTTCATTTCTTTTGTAAAATTTCTCTAAGAACCTGTAGATAGAGTTAATGTAATATGAGGACTCAGGGTCTAGCTTCAAAGACCAGGTTGAATGGCGTTTGGGTAGCCCGACGGAATCTTGAAAACCCTGCTGATTTTACTGTATCTGCTATCCTTTGTTCACCAGCTTGCGCTCCCAATGCAGGCCCATTTTCGTTTAACGACGCAGGAACGCACACTATGGATGATACGGAGTAGAATAGCCTTCCAAGTGGATTTAAATTGTCCTCTACTTTATCATTGGCAAAAGGTTCTACTAACATCATTGTACCATCTTTTTTCTTCAAGGTTTGCAATGCATGTTTGGCAGCGCCAGCTGGATCACCCATGTCGTGGAAGCAATCAAAGAACGCAACCAAGTCATAATCGTCGCCCGGGTAATCAGTCGAGTTTGCTACTTCAAATGTTATGTTTCGCAACCCTTCTTTTTCTGCCTGCTTCCTAGCCCATTCAATTGAAGGTTTGTGGATATCAAACCCTATGATTTTTGAATTGGGGTATGCCTTTGCCATCAGGACTGTTGATACACCATGTCCACATCCAACGTCTGCTACTTTAGATCCTTCATTCTTGAGCCTGGATTCAACGTCCTCTAGTGCTGGAATCCAGCTAGCTGTTAGATTAGCAACATAGTTAGGTCTGAAGAATCTCTCTGTGCCCTCAAATAAGTAAGGATGATGATCTCCCCATCCAAGACCTTTCCCAGTCTTAAATGCCTCAATAATTTTTTCCTCGTCTTTGAAAAGACTTACTATGGATTGGTAGAAACCTGCTACATATGCGGGGCTATTCTCATCAGTAAGCGCAAAAGCGTGTTCTTCTGGAAGCGTGTATTTGTCATTATTACGGTTGTATGTAACAAAACCTCCAGCAGCTTGACCAGAAAGCCATTCTTTTATTATTCGTGGATGCGTCCCAGTCTTTTTTGCTAGTTCTTCTGGTGTCAACTCACCTGCTCCTGCCATTGCTTTGAACAATCCAAGCCTGTCGCCAATAAAAGTGATTAAAGCGCCTTCAGCGGCCCCCCATTCATTGAGCGCTTTACCAATAAATTCTTGTAATTTTGTATTATCTATTACCATTATTATCCATATCTCCTTTAGAATTCATAGCAGATTACTGTTGTTAAGTGTTTCCATCCCTGTTCTCGTCTCTCCATTTCAATCACTTCTAATCATATCTTTTTTTGTATCATTTTAACTATGTGTTGCATGAATCAAAAAGTACTGTAAGTTACGCTTTCCACCTACATTTCTCTTGGAACTTGTAGTCCTATTAGTTCATTACTATGGTATGCCTCATGATACCATCAGGAAAATGACGTTAGTAGAGGTTTGTGGAAGACTATCAGCTAAACGCCTTCCAGAACAACAGATGGCCGTTACCGCTATCTTCCATGGGCGTCAGTCAAAAATTGACAATGCATTCTCTAATTAATGTTCTACATCAAATGCTATTTTGACAGCTGTATAGTATTCTGTAATATTTCCACTATTTGGATCTACTTTTGCAGTCATATCTCCAACTTCTACTCCAACTCCAACACCTACGCCAACCCCTGCTCCTACTCCAGGACTATATGTCGCGACTACAGAAGATTCAGACTTAGTGCAACGCCTCCCTCATAGAATTGTGATTGAGGAAAATACACGTTATTCTGAAAGTCTATACAATACAGAAAAGGAATTGGAAACTTTGGCAGTCAAGAACAACTGCATGTTAACTAGGATTAAGTATAATAAGTGTACCAAGATTGATAACATGGGACTACTAGTAGTAGTACTAACTATAGCAGCCTTTGCCCAAATACTTAGTTCATTATATAGATGAACCTAGCAGGTGATCATAATCCACAAATACGAATTATTTATTATTTATAATAGATATTAATTTATTACGCTGATTTACTACTATACACAACACAGCTTTGACTGTGGCTCACTCGAAACCGAAACCATTTGATTTACTGATAACACATACTATTTCTATTTGCTTCCATTTAGCAGCAACAACGATCCTTCTATCTTGTTTA
>JAFAQB010000295.1 GCA_019246625.1 Nitrososphaeraceae archaeon | reverse complement strand
ACGATTTGGTGCTTGTACTGTATACAATATCGCCTTTGCTACATCCTCTGATTGCAACTTTTCCATATCCTTTGAAGCTTGTATAAATTTTGACATGGATTCATCTGTTATTGTCTCTAGTAATTCCGTTGCAACAGCTCCTGGTTCAATACATGTAACTCGTATGTTATATTCAGGGCTTAATTCCTTTCTTAATCCTTCACTAAAGGCAGTAATAGCATGTTTTGTTGCACAGTAAATACTACCTCCAGCAAATACTATTCTTCCTGCAACAGAAGAGATATTAACTATATGTCCTGATTTTTTATCTATCATATATGGAATTACTGCAGAAGTGCAGTAGAGAACTCCTTTGATATTTACATCAATCATCTGTTCCCATTCTTTTACTTTGCAATTCTTAAAATAACTTAGAGGCATTAAACCAGCATTGTTAATTAGGATATCAACTCTTCCCCATTTTCTAACTACCTTATCAACAAATGAATCACAATCTAATTTGTTTGTAACATCTAGTTTTTGTTGTATGAATATTTCTTCTACTGCTCTTGTTCTTCCTTCTTCACCGTTTTCGATAATTTGCTTTTCTATCTCGCGTAGTCTATCTATGCGCCTTGCTCCTACAGCTACTCTTACACCGGCTTTTGATAATGCCAAAGAAGTAGCATATCCTATACCACTACTTGCTCCGGTGACTATTGCAACTTTATTATTATTTTCCAACATTTTAACGACACACCAACATAATTAAAGAATTAATCTATGGGGATATATCTACAATTGTTCTATTGCTACAGCCACAGCAACAAACAATGCAGTCTATCGCTTAGAAGATACCGATACTTGGGCATGCATGATTTTAGTGGGAAAAAGTGAAGAGAAGTGAAGAGAAGAATTTGACCAATAGTGATAGTGGCAAAAA
The DNA here is from genome assembly GCA_019246625.1 of Nitrososphaeraceae archaeon. Lineage (GTDB taxonomy): Archaea > Thermoproteota > Nitrososphaeria > Nitrososphaerales > Nitrososphaeraceae > Nitrososphaera_A. Next base: position 1,270 of record JAFAQB010000295.1, on the reverse strand, counting down.
AGATAGTAGAGAAGAAGTTGTGAATGAACGTGAAGAAACAAAAAGAAGAATACTTCAAGAAGACCCTGTAGTAATAAAAGGAGAATGAAATCCTTGTTTTTCGATCAAGCGAAATATTACTATGTCGTAATATACCGTAACCACTAAGCAATTAATGTAACGTGTTGCGGTTCCAGTTGTCGTTGCAGTGTGGAAGTTCACACAAGCTATTAAAGTATTATATGGTTCCATTGTTAAATGTTACATCATATACTCCTCTTCTTGTCCTTCACCGAGGTCTTTCGACTTTGGATTCTCAGGAACCCAGTCCTTATTGTAGTCATCTGCTAGGTCGTTGGCCACATCACCTTCCACCCGTCTCTTATAATAGTCTCTTTCTTGTCTTGCGTCAGATAACTCTTCTCTTAGTTTTTTATTTTCTTCAAATGAATGCCTATTTGCATCATATTCTTCAAGCAATTCCATAGTTACATTATAATCTTCTAACGCCTCTTCCTTTTCTAATCTTTTCTGTTTTAATTCTTCATGTAAGATATGGACAGTATCTTCTAATCGCTTAACATAACTGGGTAGGTTTTCAAATGGAACTCCTAGCCTATTAGCTCTGCGACGTAAGTCATGAATATCATCAACAAAATCCTTGATTGGTAGTTTTTGTTTAAAGCAAAATACTAGTAATGCTTGTAGTAAGGATTCGAGTTTTTTCTCCAGTTCTGATTCTTGTCTTACTTGTTGTGTTTTAAGATCATCACGTTCTTGTCCGCCGGCTATCGTTATGCCTGTTGGCGTTTTGTCTGGTAATAATTCTCTTTTCAGTATTTCTCTTATTCTGGCTAAAGGTGCAAAAGATTCTATACTATAGTCTTCACTTCTCACAATTACAGCAACTTGTCTTAACAGATCAAATTCAGTATCATTCTGTCTATATTCCTTTATTATGCTACTTACAGTACCAGTACCAATCTCTTCTTCCTTTGCTATTTGATCTCTACTTTTGCCTCGCAGCCATTCCCTAATGACATCAACTTTTATAGATCTAGGAATTTTACCTCCCATGAATTCTTTACTAATAATATCATAGAACATTTCAATATTTAATGATTCTGTATAGCTATTCTTTGCATGAGCTGATCTTTTTTTAGCCATAGTACATAAGGGCAGTACATAGGGGTATGTCATATGTTGATAGTATCAAGCACAAATGCTATCTGACGGTATTTGACGGTATTTGACGATGGATCAAGCCTAGCGTTCATCCAAATAAATCTCA
>JAFAQB010000280.1 GCA_019246625.1 Nitrososphaeraceae archaeon | reverse complement strand
TTATTATTATTATGCAGCAGCAGTAGTCCTTCCTGTGTTTTTTGGTTCTGTTGTGATAATAATGTACGCTGCATACTATTATGTTCATATTCTTTTCTTGCCTGAAGATTTAGCTTTGTTATAATCTCATCGTAGTATTTTGGGTCAAGGGAACCGAATATCAGTTTAGATTTATTATTATTATTATTATTATAACAACCTCTTGGGGTCTTTGCACCAAGGTCATTCATGTTCCTATGTATGTAAACCACCATTCTTGATTCTGTTAACTAGAACCGCCTATTTTACTCCTAATCAAACATATTTTTGATTTGTAAGAACTGCTGCTGATATTATATGTTGTACTTACCTACCTATACTGATGCTTATACTGCTACTGCTGCTCCTGTTCTATAGCATACTAGCAGAAGAGAGGAAGAATAAGAAGAAGAATAGCATAAAGCTCAAATCCAGAAAATTGAGCTCGGAATCAAAAAATGTTGGTTGGCTAGTTAGTCCTTGAGAATAGCTGAATCATTGTTTATAACCGGATATTGCAACAGTGGAGAAAATCATAGCTAATTCAAAGTTATAAAATATGAACTCCAGTTGATTCGCCATGAGCAAAATTGTACGCTCAATGGTTGTAATAACAGGCGCCTAGCAGGGATGACTTATACTATACCCTCGTAGAGTAATACACCGAAAAGTTTTAGGATCACATTGAAACGGTATCAGCAAATTGCTTCAACTTGCTCGAGAAAACGACAAAACTTGCAATAAAACTAGGTTTCTTCTACGAGTATTAGGCGATTATTAGATTCAAAAGCGAGACTTTTCTGTTTAAGCATAATACGAATTTTATTTGCAAATTCTATAAGGCTATTCTCTTTAACATCGTTAACATGGACTTCTACTCGCATATATTTAGTGGGTTCAAACTTGCCTTCAAAATAGCCATCAAATTCTATTAAAGACATGGCACCATATTGCTCAGCTATGTGACGTATTATTTCCAAATATCCTTCTGTTCGTGGAAGATAAAACTTTATAGAATCGCTTAAAGTTCTTACTTTATAACTCATAGTTGTTGTTCCTTTAGCAATACTAGAAATTAATAAGTAGATCGTACTATAAATAATGCAAATGTCATTCATAAAGATATTTTGAATTAAGAATGTTAAACAATAAAATACGTTATATGGTTATTTAAAAATACTATGAGATAGAAACGAAGTATTACTAACAGTCTCAACTTCTATGATTTTATATAAAAATGACAAAAGATAGTGTATATGCATATGCATAATATAGTGAAACTTCAAAATAATGTTTACGATACACCTCAGGATTCTTTTACAAAATACATCAAGGGGAAGAAAAATTCGCCGATCGGATTTTAGAGGGTACAAGCGTTCTCCAGCAAGGGATCAGAAAGAAAGATTCCTCCAACCTATTAATCCTTATAAGGAACTCATCAACATATCGTTCTATGAATATAAATAGATCGGCACTTATCATTGCCTTTGTTGTAACAGCATTAATATTTGCAAGCTCGATAACAATCAGGCCCCAACCAACTTTAGCTGCCGCATCTGCAGCTGTTACAACAGGAGGAGGAAAATCAACAACACAAAAAGCATTCACAGCAACAATGACGGGTAGCGAGGAGGTGCCTCCAAAGAATACCAAAGCAACTGGTACTGCTACGTTTGTGTCAAGTACTGATGGGAGTTCAGTATCTTATCAAATTCATGTTGCAAACATAAAGGGAGTTACAATGGCCCATATTCATAGTGGCGCGATTGGTAAGAATGGACCTGTAGTTGTCACTTTATTCAAGTCAGCATCTCCAACTGGCACAATGAATAGAGTGTTCCCAATATTATCACAGGGCACAATTACTTCTGCTAACCTTGAAGGACCGCTTAAAGGAAAAACGATATCTGATCTTATCCGTCTCATGAAGGATGGGACAGCATATGCAAATGTCCATACGCAGCAAAATCCTAAAGGTGAAATTAGAGGACAAATATCCACTTCAGCTTCGGCATCAGCATCAACAAGTGGTGGTGGTAGTTCAGCTTCAGCTTCAGCTGGATACTAAAATTAACTGCACAATAACAGTAGAGCTACGTCGGAACTCGCAAGACCGTCTTTTATTTTTAATTCGACCTTTGGCACACTTCTCTTATTGAGTATGTTGTTGCGCTTGCATAACAAAACGGTGATCACCTCTATAGTTATTATATTGCTGTTTTAATTACTAATTATGTGTATAACTTAGTCATAAGGATGTCCCATCTTTTCCATAACTTTATTTTCTCATCATCAAATACATAACACTGAGAACATTTACTTACTCTTCATAGTCCGTTATCGCTATCTAGATAGATCGATTTATTTTGTTCAATAAGGTTTCCCATGTCACAATAATAGGAGTGTCATTTTTTATATAGTAATAACAGGATGATCAATGGTTCCTTAAAAATAATCATCCATAAAGAAAATGTGTCGTCACAAAAGTTTTTGTAACGAAAACCTTTCCCATATGTCGCCTGTTTTAAATTTCATATTTATGAGTCTTATGATGTCTTTAAAATTCTTGGAAAGTTTCCATTCTCTTTTTCCTCTCGGGGCTAGTTTGATGTATCTTTTATGATATACAATCTATAACAAGTTTTTCAGTTTCAATGCTATTTGATATTGATATATGTTTAGAAGAGGTTCAATAGGTTTATAAATAAACTCTAAAATAAACCAGCTATAGTGGATTCCCTATAGACAAACCAATTCAAGAGATTATAAAATTGATAGAATACATTCCTATTACAGGAAATCTTCCTAGCAATGGCAAATTTGTTAATGGTACAAACATTGATTCCACCTTCTAATTTAAACATATAGATAATGCGGCAAGCTTTAGAGATATTGTAAGAGTCATAAATATAAAATTCCTGAAAGATGTACAATGGAAGAAGCTCTTAGGACAAAATCGCCATAAACAGTTGCTCGATATAGGTTGCTCATACCCTGTTGAATATCTTTTATTTGATTTTTGTCTTGCAGCTTTAGAAGGCGATTATCTAGATGCAAACTTATATCTTTCACATTCTTTTCACATCCTAGGATTGCATCAAATTTGACTCACAACCCTTCTACCCCGCGCCAATTTTGCGATGGAGATGATCTGACTTTGGAGGACAACAGCTTGACAGTACTTTTTATAGTTATTTAATCTCCAATGCTTGATAACTAAAGTATTAATCTCATAGAAACTACTACATTATAGTTAGCCATCTATAGCAGCAGAAAAGGGAAGAGAATATGATAATGGGTTGGATCGCTGATTATTATTCTGGTGATGCTGAGCTTATGCAAACATACTTCTACGCAATGACAATATACCCAGTGTTAGGGCTATAATGGCCGTTGCTCCAAGTACAGACAAGTCTAGTGCTAATCCTTCGGTTGAACTATAGAATATTGCCATCTGTAATGCGTGAGTACCATAGAAAGTCGGTACAAAATGAGCAATTGTTTGTAGCCATAACGGTAGAAATGCTGCCACTGTAATGCCACCACTAAGGAAAAAAAGGTCTATGGATAAAGGGATACCAATTGATGTAACCCTCTGGAATCTGCGTGCAGAGGCACCTATGGCCACTCCTAGACCAGCACTAGCAAGTGCAATCAGTAGTACTATAACAAGAGTAGAAATCCAATAAATTGGAGCTTCAGGTCTAAGATAACCCGAAGCAGCACCTATCACAAGTACAACGGCAGCAATAAGCAGTGTAGTAAGCCAACCTGAGAGTAATTTACCAACGATAAGAGTCGTTCTAGAGATGGGTGCTAGAAGGAGTTCCTTGATGGTAGAATCTTCCCATTCTCTGGCAGTAGCTAGTCCAGCATTGACAATACCTGCAGTAGTCAATAACAGTACCAGAATTGGAACCAGCTCAAATCTAAGGATATCTACGTCTTGAGTTCTCAAATCTGTCTCTTTGACATGGATATGAATTGGGTTTGTAGTAGTAGCTATCATATTACTACTATTCCCAGAATAAAACTCAGTTATAGCTGCTGGTAGAGATCGCCGAAGATCATTTGTGAAATCAAGATTGAGGTTGTTGATATGTATGCTGACTGGATCAGGTTTGTGATTGTTGTAAGCAGTATCAAAGTTACTAGGAATTGTTATCACAGCTGCGACTTTGAGATGTTTTAGTGCCTCCTCTGCTTTTTCTTGAGTTGTGCCCATCATGATAACCTTGAATGCATCAGATTGGCTAAGGATTTTCACAAGTCCTTGTGCGGCAGGTCCGTTATCTTGTACAACTATTGCAACTGGGTTACGTCCTACTGCCTGAGCTCCGAAATATAGGATAATCATAAATGCGATTGCTGGAAGAACAGTAGCGGCTATTGAAGTAGGTTGCCTTAACCAAATTCCAATGTCCTTTCGTACTATAGCTAACATTGGAATGAATGAAAAGGTACTAGTAATAGTCTTCTTCGTTGTTCTCTTGGTCATCGTGCAACTCCTCTGAGTCTACCGCTTCTTAATGCAATAGTACTTCCAGCTACCATGGCCACAGCGAATCCAACTAGAATGAATCCATCAACACTAGGGCCTGTAGATGTAGTTGTAAAATTATGAAATGCATGTTGAAAAACTGCGATACCGTAATAGACTGGCTGCAACTGTGCTACTATTGCCGTAATCGGATCTCCCCATGTAGCCGGACCAAATGCTCCACTTATGAAAAAGATAGGGATCGATAAGCCAATACTAAGCGGTATAACAGCTTGCTGTCGACGAACTAAAGTGCCTATAAGAGTTCCTGCTGCGACGAATGTCAACATAAGTAACAAGATAAAGCCAAGTAACTCATTCCAATGCATTGGCCATACACCTATCAGAAATACAATCACTATCAGGGCAACAGCAACTGGAAGTGAATTAAGTACAAGTGCACCTAGGACCTTGCCAGTCTGAATAGCCCATAGACTAGCAGGTGCAAGTATCAACTCTTTGATCGTCCCTTTTTCGTATTCTCTAGCCGCGTTTGAGCCTGCTTGAAGTAGACCACCAAGCATTACGCTAACTACCATAAGGCTGACTACTAAATACTGAACATAATCTGTATCTTGGGAGTATGCGTCTACCTCATGAGCCTTTATAACAACCTGTTGGGGAAAAGCATTAGCATAGAACGAGGTTATGGCCAATGGCACAGCTCTTCGGATATCGTTTGTAAAGTCTACATGAAGGTTATTGATCACGACTGGTAATTCTACTTGATTACCATTCTTCAAAGCCAAATCAAAATTATTAGGTACTGTTACTATTGCTACGATCCGCCCTAATTGCATAAGTTTCTGCGCATTAGATGCTGTGGTTTGTTGAATTATAAAGGAATGGGAATGCTCCATAGCCGAGAGAAACTGTTGTGCGTATGGGCCATTATCTTTAAGAACAACAGCAGTAGGTGCTTGACCGCCTGTCAAAGCAAATAGAAGAAAAAGAAGCAGGAAGTTGATAGGAATAATTATACTTGTTATCATAAAGGCTCGTTCAGTTAATGAGCTTTTGATATCCTTCAGAGCCATTGCCCAAATAACATGAATAGGATTGGGTGATGATGTAGAACTATTAAGAACAGGCATACTATTTATCTCCATCCCTTTCTTCTCTAATCTCTCAAGCCACTACCAGTCAGACTCAAAAATATCTCTTCCAGGTTGGGTTCTCGCTGGGCGATTCTTCTTATGTTACTTGCCTGAGTTAAGTGTGTGATGATATTTCCAGTAGTAGAAGGTTCATTACCGCTCATAGCTATTTTTACTATTTTGTCAGTTTGAACTACTCCACTTATACCAGTAATGTTATAAAGCTGGTCTAAAACATGGGATGATACGATGGATTCAGTTTCTATATCCATAACAGTATCGCCATACCTTCGTTTCAATTCCGCAGGTGTATCTAGTACTACCAGTCTCCCATGATCTATAATAGCAATTCTATCACAAAGACTATTGGCCTCTTCAAGGTAGTTAGTCGTTAGCAGAATAGTCTTGCCTTTCTTTTTGAGATCCAGAATGTAGTCCCAAATAGCACGACGGCTCTGCACATCTACTCCTAATGTCGGTTCATCAAGATACAATAACTGAGGATCATGAAGTAGTGCTCGTGCAAGAGCTAGGCGACGTTTCATACCTCCGGAGAAA
>JAFAQB010000274.1 GCA_019246625.1 Nitrososphaeraceae archaeon | reverse complement strand
AGAGTATGTATTTCCGTCTGTGAATGACACATCTGCAGTAGTTGCGCCATCTATGACATGATAGTTAGTAATTATGTGTCCCTGATTATCATATACAAACCCAGAACCTAATGCTGTACTTTTTCCAGTTGCAGGAACGCCATTTATAATTATAAGATTATTAGGGTTAGATTGTGTGGTTGTTATCTGAACTACAGAGTTTTCCACCCTCTTAAAGACACCTGGTAGTGATGATGTAGATTTAGATGAAGATGATGGTTGCTGCTGTTGTTGTTCCATAGTTGACTGCAATGGGAAAATAAGAATGGATGATGAAGATACAATTATAGCAGCTCCTATTAATATTACAATTACTTTTCCAATATATCCTATTTTAAATTCATTGGTCATGGAATGCCTATGTCATAGTCACAATGCCTATTAAATACTCTTAGAATCAAGATCATATTTAAAGCAATGAAGAAAGACTCCATTTGTTTGATCTTGAAGCGTAACATTATGTTTGGATAGTATGACTTATATTTAGGAAAAATATGGTAGCGGTACTAATTTTGTATCTTCTACTCATCATATTACTTATTGTTCCTGACCCTTATTGCAATCAAAGATAGTGTAGATTTGATTTTATCATTCGATCTTATGCTAAAGATTAGTTTCTTTGTACATCATATCAGCCCTAACCTTTACAAATAGATCATAACCACCACCACAAACTCCATGAACCCCTATATCCCTGGTAATTCATCAGTTTATTAGTAATTCCTTCCACAAATCTACAATTATATTGATTAACACGTCAGATACCGGCATACATAATGTGGCTATTTAATTTCGATTAATTACTTTAGACTTTGCATCTATTGCATATATCTAACCATTAATTCCAGCTATAACCCATTGTTCCCATGAAGCCTTTTTTTAATATGAGATCAGATAGTAATTGTATGAAGGAATCTTACCATTGCTCGCGTTGCAATAAGGAATTCATAGATAAGGACATGGCCAAGGATCATGTCAAATCTACTGGTCATGAAATTATTGAACGGATATTGGAGAAATAGAATGGTTTTTTATATGGTTTATTTATATCTAGACTTTACAGTGTAGACATCAGCTGTCTCAGCTGATAGCTTGAACTTACCTATAATCTGAGGTATTAATTATCACATCATTAACCTGATTCTCAACTACAGCAGTATAACATCTAAATTAGCTATTGATATTATCTTCTGTTATGAACAAAAGGACCAAACAGAAGGATGTCAGAAGTAAAATGATTTTTTCCAAAGGTATGATAATAATGATTGCTGCAGCAGTGGTCATTGTATCTATTATTGTTTATTTTGGAATGCGCTCCCTCACTCCAGTAAATGGTAATTCGCCAGTTTTTGCCGCTCCAACAAATACTTTTATTAAGGCTACATATTCACCGCAATCGGGCTATACATTTACTAGCCAATCTACAAGTAGTGGCCGAAATAGTTTACCGGTAGGTTATAACAGTCCAACAATTACCTTAAAACAAGGGGAGTTAGCATCAATACACATGATTAATGAAGATACCACTTCAAAACACAATCTTAATATAGATGCGTTCAACGTACATACAAAAGATTTAGGATATTTTCAATCCCAAAGTATCTTGTTTGTGGCGAACAAGGCTGGATCTTTTCCATATTACTGTACCATACATCCAGAGATGAAAGGAGTTGTAATAGTTCAATAAATAATAAAGCATTAAAAACCAAGCAACTATATTTACAATAAAAGTACGAGCAGCATATATATTATTTTGTTTAAACCACTTTAGCAATCATTACCTATATAGGTTAGTTAGTAGTATATAGTACTGTTACATGAGCGATGAGGAAAAGAAGCTCAGTATTTCTCGTCATAATATACTAAGTTTGGTTGATAGCTTTATAGATCAAATATTTCAAATAAGAAAAACCCTGCGTGGGGTTTCTATTTCCGCCATAATCCTAGCGCCTCTTGCAATTGCACTTTCTATTTACTTATTACTAAATCCTTCGTTCTTTGCAGTTCTTGAAGTAGAAGATGAATTTGGGTTCATCCTCAGCATATTATTAGGTGCAGTTATTATTATCTCCTCAATATGGATTATAACTGGAATTAGGCAATATCGATTAGTTGATTCTTGGAATAAAAGATATAACGAATATATAAATAACAAAGAGGAAATAGACAGAAAGATTATATCACGATATGGTTTAGATAACAATAATAAGAGTTAAGAGCCCTTAGCTAACTGTCCGTTCTCTTCTTTAGCTGGCATATCCACATCAATAGTACTTTTTCGTCTAGGAAACATCTTCTCATATGGATCCAATATGCTTCTACAAAAGTCTATCCCTTTTTGGGTAGGCCTATAGACTGTAACCATCCTCTTTCCAAATTGTATTTCACCTCTACATATTAATTCATTTAATTCCAAATCATCAAGAATGGGTTTATGCTTTTTCAAGTTCAATCCACAGAAACTTATTAAACTAGTCTGGTTCAGTTCTCCATATTCTACAAGTTTTAGGATTATATCTTTAACAATATAAATTCTGTCTCGATATGAAGCCTGAGAACCAGACATTGATTAACTGACTGAGAATAATTATAGATATTATAATATTAAGTTAACCATGTTAAGGAATCTATTATATCTAGGTTTACAACAAATAATCATTATTACTCCTATGCATATAAAACAAGAACCAGCAGAAAGGGTCACACGATCACCTTCATCATATTTTATAATTCTGTTTGTATTAGTATTATTTTCTTCGTTGTCAATTGCTACTATACTGTTATATAATCCTCAGATAGCTGCGGCGCAGCATTCCAAATATAAGGAAACCAAAAGCAATTTCCTGACATATGAAAATCCTATCCAAAAAATAAAGATACAGTATCCTGTTGGTTGGAAAAAAATAGAATCCCAAGGTTTTGAAGTAAACTCTGATAGACATGTTGTTGAATTTAAATTGCTATCAGAAAGCCATTTACAGAAAGAAGATCTTGCAGCCCTTCATATATACATTCATAATTTGCCTTCCCCTAACTTATTGAGTCAATTTGCTGGGTTTTTTGATAGATCATCTCAAAAAACCGCCCTTGAGGGCTTTGTTCTTTCACACTTTACATCGATATTAAAAAGACACTTACCTAATTTTGATTTTATAAAGTCAGAGTCTGATGCAACTGCTACCCTTGCAGGGAATCCTGCACATAAAATAGTCTACAAGTATAAGAATGGACAAGATGATATTAAAGTCATGGAGACTCTAACAGTAGAATACAATAAAGGGTATATACTCATGTATAATGCAGAGGCACCAAAATATTCTGATTACTTGCCTACAATACAAAAAATGATGGATTCGTTTGAAATCAATAAGTAATGGATAGACAATAAAATTTTTTCTATTAATAGTACCTTCAACTTTAATCTTACGGCTAAAAATATTTTCTATTTATATCGACCATATAGGTTATCAACTATATGCATGACATAAACCACACCCGTATGTACAACAACATATTATTATTTTTTTCTACAACAGTAAATAAAATAAGACAAAGATCAAATGCAATTATGATAGTAACTACTGTGACTTTTGCTATCTGATAGATTATGAGTAGTGAGATCTTAAAATATGGCTTTTTAATAGGAGTTTCATGGCAAGAGTTGTTGTAGGAAAAACTTCTGATATTATTGAAGGAAAATTAACTCATGTAACAGCAGGTGGAAAAGAAATTCTAGTTACAAACGTAGAGGGAAATTATTACGCTATCAGTGATGTTTGCAATCATGCGGGAGCTGAGCTACATGAGGGCGAACTTAATGGTAAGGAATTAACCTGTCCTTGGCATGGTGCAAAATGGGATGTCACAACAGGTAATCTAATATGGTTCCCACAAAAATTAAAGTCAGAACAGTCTTTCAAAGTTAGTGTAGAAAAAGATACCCTATATGTAGAAGTCTAGCCATCACCAACATGGCACTGACAGTAACGCAGTTAAAGTGTTTAGTTATCCCGGTTTGTCATTAACAGGTGCAACTATAATTTAATGTAAAATAAGGTTTTAACATCGAGTCTGATTATTAATGAATGATTTAGCTAAACCTCTGATATTTTAGAATTTTCATATTTTGTTTGGTCGTGTTAACTTAAGTGCCTCACCTTCTTATGTTACTAAATTTTATATGAGATTTGATAACACTATTATGCATAAACACAATAAGAATTAGCCACTGGTATACATGTTGGAGATCACATAGTCTAGTTTTTGTACAAGGATAGTAATCATCAAATGCCTCAGTTCTATCCTTTAGATATTCGGTTGTTCTTTCCACAACTATGCTCTTTTCATATGAGGAGTGTAGCCTATGCTTTAGTCCTAATGATATACATGCTTCAGGATACCATGATCCTCCATCACTATAAACAATAGTATGTTTACCATAAATTCTTATTAATGACCTTAGGAATGCTTCAGCAACTAGCATATTCCTATGTCTTGATATATAAACTCCAAGAATTTGTCTATGGATTGGCTCTACAGCAGCAATCCATAGCCATGCTTCATCAGAACCAATACATATCATAGTCTCATCAATTAGAAAAGCAGATACTCTTTTACAAGAGTAAAGACGTTTTGGATTAAACCTTTGAACCCATTTCCATATAGCAACATGGCTTCTTCCTTTCACATCAAATGGTTGGATTGCTTTAGATGTATTTCTGAAACTTAGACCTAGAAAATATAAATAAGTATAATGCATATAATATTACCTCTGCGGATGTTCTTTCTCTCACGTTCGAATATGATCACAGAATATGAGA
>JAFAQB010000261.1 GCA_019246625.1 Nitrososphaeraceae archaeon | reverse complement strand
AGAGTATGTATTTCCGTCTGTGAATGACACATCTGCAGTAGTTGCGCCATCTATGACATGATAGTTAGTAATTATGTGTCCCTGATTATCATATACAAACCCAGAACCTAATGCTGTACTTTTTCCAGTTGCAGGAACGCCATTTATGATCGCGACGTCATTAGGATTAGACCTTGTACTTGTTATCTGAACTACAGAGTTTTCCACCCTCTTAAAGACATTAGCTAATGAAGATGGAGAGGTTGGTGGGTCTATTGTTGAAGAGTGTACGGTGTTTTGTTGTTGTTGTTGTTGCTGTGCCATTGAAGAATGTAATGGTCCCTGTGTTAAAGATACAATTACAGCAAGAAGCCCTATTGTACTTAACAGTACCGTTACTTTTTTATTATCTTTCATATACTTTTGTTTTCACTCTGGAAATATAAAGAGTGGAACTCAATTAAACCATTGATTAACATTGTAAGTTAACACGGTTAATGTTAGTCTCTATCTTCTGATTTGATATACGCGCCACAAATATACGTAAAGATACCTTCTTGTTGGACGTTTATAAATATCTTGTTGGACGTTTATAAATATCTTGTAGAACAATATAGGTAGCTTGATACTTGCCACACCAAAAATATACTGTTGCATCAAAAGTATCTTAGTGATCCTCTATCTACATTAGATACAAAGGCACCATTTTAAGTTGATTTGACTACTGTATTGTCAAGTTGAGGCATTATCCTTATAATTATGAACAGCAACCATGCGATCGGTCCTACCTTATTTAGTAGGTTACTATAACTTAACAAGTCTGCCTTCGGCGAGCAACATACATACATACTATTCAGAAGCAACATCTCAAGTATTATTGCTCAAAGTGTGTAGTTGTTAATGCTGGAAACACTATTTATTGAAAAGTAAATTTCGCAAGTAGTATAGACTGAATATTAAGAAGGTGTTGCACACCAGGTTGTTCTTCCAAGCCTCAAATAGTTAATTTACAACTAGTAGCTGGCAAATATAATTAAGCCTAAAATAATTGAGCAATATTCTGCTGATAAAGTAATGATTATCAGTGACTTATAGTCTGTGTTTGTAAAAGGAAGCGAAATGTTTGATAATATAAATATAAATGAAGCATTAAAATCTGATAATTATCTTCTTATTCTAAAGAAAAGATGTAATCTACCCTATCCTTCTTGATATGAGTATAGATATAACTAGAGGAGCTAATGACAAGACGAAGAATAAGAATTAGGATTAGGATTAAAACTAGTCAATGTCAATATTGCGCTAGCAGTGATCATTATATCACTCACTGATGCATACATTTGAATGAACCGTTTCTAATCAGTCATCTCTATTTTTCTGGCACCTATTTGATCAACCATATAAAAATCACTGGCGATTTGAATAATGTCTCCTGCAGCTATTTTGTCGTGACTTCTCTTTTCCCTCAAAGGTATTCCAAAAGGTTTGTCTTGTTCCTTGAACTTGAGCCATATTCTTCCTACATTCAAAATATTCTTGAATTCGCTTTCCCAGATTAAATCATAGATAGTGCCTAAAGCCTGTCTACTGATTTTCTTATCCATCCTAATAACTGCTTGAATATCAGGCTCTTTATAGAAATATACTCTTACTTTCATATATACACTATATTTATATTGCAATGAAAGCGTTGTTTGGTATTATAATCTTGATCTTCTGGTACTCCAATAGTCTCCTGCATCTCTGTTTATAAAGGTCATAAAAAGTCTATTTTTTGATATCTATTGAAACTTTGCTGTTGCAACTTTCCAAGGCACTTGTTCAAAAAATGCAAGGCATCAATGCTGATAATTGTACGTTTTACCTTCCCATATCAATCCAAGTCTGTCTTTTGACTAAATACGATAATTTGGGCTATTTTTCACGGTCTTCAATTGTTGTTCTCTCCTGTTCTTGCTGAACTGCAGTTCCTCTGCCCGATATTCCATCGTGACTTTCAGATGATACTATAATAATTATATGGGCTTTATCAAATAAAAACTGTCCTACTATATCTTGCTAATACCGATCAAGATACACAAGATAACATATTCACAAGCCTCTTCTGCACTCAATCGCTTCGTTATTCTAGTCACAGGAGCATCTTGGTAACAACTGCAATACTCCCATGGTAGCACGCTCGCCCTCACTTCTGTTCAACTTACTTATAATCATCATTTGAGCTCACTTTACCTACAACAATATATCATGCTGGTTTTCACATGTATCTGGACTAAATCCATGCAAGGTAGACTATATGAAAAGAAAAAGAAGACAGTTGAAAGATTTATCAGAAAACATCGAAAAGTAGATCATTCGAGTATACTAAACGAAGTAAACATTGATTATGATACTTTGATGAAGATAATTTCTGAACTACGCAGAGAAGGACATTTAAAGTAAGAATACAAATATCATTTGGTATGTATGTAGACTAGATCAAATCTGGAAAAAAACTTAAATCTTTATTGGACAAGAGATCATGTGACTCAAAAAAACAGGATAGTATCTTAATATGCATGCAGTTAGCAATCCGATCCATCTGCTTCGCTATCGTGAAAGACAAACTGTGGCTAACTCAGAAGGAACGCACCCGGTGATGGAGCTACGGAGTAAGGGAATTCCTATACTGGAGACTTGCTGTCTTTCTCACGGACAATTCTAAATTATAAGCTGGAAAGTCAAACACAATATTTCTGATATCGTAAAGATTGTTGCATCGACGTCGACATAAAGAATATTCCCGAACCAAAACACTATTGAAACTGTGTTTTATATAATGGAATTCCTGAATTGCATAGGTAATCCTTGATTTGAAAGCTCAGGACGATTCTGAAGAGGTGGAGAAGATAGATTACAATACGGTACAGAAAACGCTGTAAGCATAGGAATATGCAATTTATGTAAAATGCAAAGAAACAGATGGGCTTCCGTTATTATTAGTTTTAGTTGGCTTCTTGGTTGATCTATAGAAAACAAACTTATGAATAATGATCAAAAAACAAGGATAGGTATCACAGGTAATTGACTGCGTTTAAAAGAATGCCTAGTAAAATTAGGATCGGACCTCCTGTATTAAGAATTAAAAATATTGATGCCGTCTTGGAATTTTATGAAAATAGCCTTGGACTGCAAGCAAACAAAAAATATAAAGATCATGCTCAGAAACAGGAAAAAGATAAAGATGATAGTAATAATAATCTCATATATGAACTTGGTTTCAAACATAAGATTTCATTGTCATCTTCCTCTTCTGAAGAACCAATACTCATACTGAAACATGATGCCAGTGCAAGAATACCTTCACCTCGCTCAGCCGGATTATTTCACTTTGCTATACTTGTTCCTGACAGAAAAAGTCTTGCCTGTACCTACGTAGCGCTCAGAAATTCAGGAGTACAGTATGATGGCTTTGCTGATCACCTTGTCTCCGAATCATTATACCTTAGGGACCCTGAAAATAATGGCATTGAAATTTATCGAGATAGACCCTCAACTGAATGGCCTAGAGATGACCTTGGCCATATCATTATGGATACACTTCCATTAGATCTAAAATCTCTTTTGTCTGAAATAAATAACAATAATGATATTGATAAGGAAGAAGAAAATAATGCAAAAGCATTTCCTGCTGGAGCAAGAATTGGACACATGCACCTCAAGGTTACAAATCTTGAAAGGTCAATCAAATTCTATCACGAGAAAATTGGACTTGATATAACAGTAGATTGGAGTTCAATGGGTGCTACATTCCTTTCTGCGGGCGGCGAATATCATCATCATATTGCAATAAATACGTGGCATAGTTTGAATGGAGAATCTCATATCAATGGTGAGGATGCAGGATTAGAAGGTTTTAGATTAATCATAACAGACAGGTCATATATTAAGGCGCTTGCACATCGAATATATGGTTCTTCTGTTATTACTAATTCTACACAGTCAAGAGATAACCAACTGTTGGTTTCGGATCCAGACGATATACAGTTTATGATTATGTCGGAGTAGAATGAAGATCAAACTTAGCCTTACTATATTTACATTGAAAACTATCATGCGCTGATCTCATTGAAATAATTGCCGGTAATTTGCTGACTGAGTTTAGAAAATCAGTCACATCTATTTTAGTACATTCGAAATAGATATGAATCTGCTGCTGTTTCTGGTTGTTTGCTTGTCACAGGTATGTGATATATTATTTATTATTCTAACTGCTAATTTTTCCATATAACAGAGTAGGAAGCAGCATTTCTGATACTATCGTGTAACCTGATGTATGTGCAAGCAATAGGATACATCTGGGCTATGCCCTAGTTGCATTAAAGTAATTTGAAAAGTGCGAAGTAATAATTACACAGGTAACGGAGCGTTGGACATCATTTGTCCTACTGTAGATATTCACTGGTACTAATTTGATATTCGAAAATAGAACAGGATGTAGACCTTAATACTTGAATCAGAAGAATAGCTTTGGTTTTTGCCTTTTTGCCTAGTATTCTTATTTGGAATTCACCCAAACTAATCCTGCAATTCTTGGTTTCGGGCCTTGCTTTTTCCTAATCTTTAATTTTGTCATAATTCTTGATTCTTGTATTTTAGTCGGACTCAAATGAAGGTTCATTTGAATCTACTTTCTCGCCAAGATCTAAAATGCTCAAGTTTAATGAGCCATTTAGAGAGTATTTGGTATTCTCGTTTGCTAATTCAGTTATCATCATAATAACAGAACTCATTTACCGATCCTTGGTATCTTTATTTTTATGCATGATCTTGAATAAAAAAAGAAGCTCGTGAGGTAGAATATAATAATTAGTATATCTCAAGTCTTTATCTCCTAATGAAAATCCTTTCCCACGTTATGAGAAATATTAATGAATTTAACATTCCTGCTGGAAACAATCAAGGCTACGAGATACTATATTTCGGTGTAAATCTCATTCTCATGTTTGATTATAGACTTGCATTTGATGTAGAAGTAAAGAATTCGGATAACGAAATACAAGTTTTAATTCTTAGTAGAAAAGCCATTCCGGCATGGAAAGAAAATTACGATGATGATACTAATAACAACGAAAAATCTAAAATCAACTTATTATATTATAACAAGAGTGGACTAAAAATTAATGATGTCTTCAAGCCTGCCGTAAGTGATGCGTATGCATTTGTAATAAACAATCGGCGATCTTCTATTAGACACGAAGTGAAAACAGTTGAAGTTACTTTGATTCATAACTGGCAACAGGAGGTAAAGGAGTCCCAATTAAAGGATCGCCCAAAAGAACAAAAGTAGAAAGGATTACCGTTTAAAGAACTGACAAAATGTCTGCTTTTAACCCTTGCATTTAAGTCAATCATTAACAAAGCAAGTATTATAGAAAGATTGTAGGTATTTTATCTTAAAAGTACTATCAAGTCTTTAATCTATAGAGGTAGGATAAGGGATACAAATCCTAAATGGTTGAATATCACTACCGGCTATCCAGAGCAGTATATAGGAGGAATTCCTTGATTACTTGATGTTCTAGTTGGCTAAGGTGAAATACATCTTTTTTAGCATACAATTTCGTTCTTATTCGATTTCAGTCTTTATGTGCAACATGTTTCCTTATTTTCGCAGCTGCAAGTCTCGGGTTCTTTTAGACACGATGGACATATGATGACACCACATCCCACACAAGTATTATTGAGTTTATTACAACCCCAGTGTTTACATTCATTCATACAATAATTTTATCGCTGATTTATATTTACTTTGAGATTAACGTTGTAGTATTATACATACATAAAATCTAGTTAATAATCACATTTTCAAATAGGATTTGGCATTGTCTTTAGATAACCCTTTTTGTACAAGCGATTCATGTAATATTTTCATTTTCATATAATGACGCAGTAAATCTCAATTAATAATGTGATATGGCATTGAAAGATCATATTCCTTGGGGAGTATAACACATGGAAGAAATGCTAGAAGGTCCATTCAAAAAATGGAGGCACGTTCACAAATTCCATAATATTATAGATGGAAAGCAAACAGAGATCATAGATAAATGTGAGTTATCATATGATACATTAGAAAGGTAATTGAATGTTACGTCAAAATATAGAAAAATAGCTAGGTCAAAGCATTAGAATAATATAGTTTTCACAACTAGCCAGCTATTGGAATTCAGTAGCATAAGAGCGAATAAGTCAATAATCTTTGTTTGATGCTACTGTTGTTGCTGTTCTGTGATAAGCTGTCGGTATGATTGTTCTGTTATTTCAAGTTCATAGAGCAAATCTGGTATTGATCTATAAACAGATGAATCAATATGCATCAAAGAATATATAATATCAATTGTGGTTCATGGGATGTCCTTGTTATTCATCTAAAAGAGAATAGTCTCCTCATGTTCCTCTTGCATTGTGAGCTATGTTGTAGTACTAACCATCATTTTCTAATTGCTTGTCTGAACCAATCAGGAAGTATATTCACATTCTTTTTTGCAAAATAACCAAAAGCTGAATCTAATATGTACGTCTTTGCCCAATCATCCTTTGACCTCACTGACCTTCCATATGCCTGTATCAGCTTTAGTGCTGTCTGCCAGTAATACCACTCCTCATCTACTTTTCTTTTTGCATTAGTCCATCTATCGCTTTTATTTGGATATGGTACTTTGGTTATTATCTGAAACCTTGATAGCTCGTTTTTTAAATCAAGACCCGTATGTAAGGATGGTGAGATAAGGACAGTCGGTTTTATGGCATTTGCATGTTGAAGTATGACTTCGTCTCTTTGTATATCTGGGTCTGTTACTAACAGCCGTCGTGCATTTGGCTGTGATATGTTTTCTTTAATGAAATTTAACTGGTCATATGACGTGGTATGGATTATCCCTTTCTCATTTGCATGGAGTGACATTATATTGTCAACAGCCCTTGCAATACTGGCTTGAACTTGAGCAGAATGTAAGCTGCTATAGTTAAGATATGCAACATTGAGAGGAATGATGGGTCTGTGTTCTACTGGAAAATCAGATTGAACTTGAATGAACTTTACTTGATCTGAGAATAAACCAACACTTCTGCAAAATGCTTCGTGATTTAATATAGTTGCACTCATTATCAATATTTTAGAGCATTTTTCAAATACAGATTTACAATATGAAGATGTGTCTAGTGGCTTTAGCTCAACCTTCACAACATCATAGTTTTCTTTTAGTATTTCAGATACTATCCAGTTCTTTGGATTTGCAAGGATATTGTTTATTGCTCTTGTAAGTCTTTCTATATCTCTAATAGCATCAACAGTCAGCTCATCTCCAAGCATTGATATCAACTCTTTGGAAACACCATCATTGTACTTCTGTGCAATCTCTTCGTCACTATCAAATAAGTCAGAGGCAGGAACTACCTTCTTCTTATTTGTTGATCGTGATATTTCCTCTCTTTGCCTGGGGTAGTTATATTTGACCTTTCGTTCTATAGAAAATGATTCTATCAAGTCACTATTACCGGTCAGCGTGAGCATCTTTGTCTCAAGTTCGACCAAAAAGTCTATCCATCTTTCTACGTTATCATAACCATGATCAACTATCTTTAAATCATGAATATACCTTTTCCATCTTTTTTTGGATATTGAAAGTCCTCTAAATTTTATAATCTCTGTTTCTAATAAATGACCTTCATCTAATACCAACAATTCTCTTTCAGGTAGACTTTTCTTGCGTGGTAAAAGTGACAAGAAAATAGAATAATTAAGTATTGAATGACCTGCAGTCAATGCTTTATTCAGCTGGTCAAAGTACTCACACGGCTTCCATTCCTCTCTTTGCTCCTTTAGATTTTGTATGGGCAACCATTGAGAATACTCGTTTTGATAGCGTTTTTTGGTATCATTTTCGATAAATATCCTCTCTTCCTTCGTTCCCATTTTATCTATTTTATAGTCTTTTGCAAAAGTTCTATATTTGCAGCCAGTACCCTCAAAGGATTTATCTGTCATACAAGGACCGTATTCAACGGTCGTATGGTAGCATTCATTTACATGGCTTGAAGCACAAATCCCACATTTGTAGATGGCATTTCTAATAAAATCTTCTTTTACTAAACAAGGAAAGTTATTTTTTCCTTTTGCTACCTTCAGGTACGGAAAGTCCTTTGAATACTGTGTTTGCAAATCTTTGGTTGAAGTGCAGATGTAACTTGAACCCAAAGATAGTGCAACTGCTATAGCTACAGGGCTCTTTCCAAAGCCGGTAGGCGCCTCTAATATGATATATTTGCAGCCAGAATTGAAGGCATTGCAAATCTCATGTAATATCTTTTCCTGATTATTGCGCTGTGAAGCAAACGGGAAATTCTTGATAAGTTCAGAGATAGTTAATGATTGAGGATTATTATTACTATTACTCATTACCTACACCTTCCTTTTCATTCCCTGCCTTCTAAACATGGTGCATTATCTCTAACTTCTATTACATACCTGGGCCTAGCTATTATTTAATTCCGATACTACATGTTACCTGAGTGAGCCTTGGATGTTTCTCATATTCCTATCCCATAATATAATAGTAACAATGGTAATGAGTGACAGTTTTCCAAGGATTAATAAACTGCTGGATACCGGTATAAAACCTGTAGTCTAAGAATCAATTAAGCAGGAAGACTAAATGAAAATGTTGCACCCTTTCCCTCTTTATTATTCTCAGCCCATATCTTGCCGCCGTGAGCTTCTATTATTCCCTTACATATGTACAATCCAAGTCCTGTGCCTTTCTCAGATTTAGTAACAAATTTTGAAAATAGTTTGGGTATCATATCTTCTGCAACGCCTATTCCTGTATCCTTTACTCTTACTATCAATTCCATCTCTTTATTACTATCATAACAATTATTCTTTTCAACTGTGACGATTATTGTTCCCTGTTTTGTAAATTTAAGTGAGTTGCTCACGAGGTTGGATATTACTTGTTTGATTCTATTCTGGTCTGCCACTATATTCAAAAATTGTAGATCCTCTGATGCAGAGAAGGAAATAATTACGTTGGGAGCCGATTTACTAATTTCAGTAAAAGATGAATAGTCTTGGACCACCTCTAGTATAGTTTTGACAAAACTAAAACTCTGCTTCTTGAGCTTCAATGTTTTGGCTTCAATTTTGGCGATGTCAAGTATGTCTTCAGCTAAGTAGTGAAGTCTCCTTGCATTCCTTATTATAACATTGACGTAGCCCACGGTCTCATTTCCTACTTTTCGACTCAAAATTTCTGATAATCCCAAAATAGGTTGTATTGGACTGCGCAGCTCATGGGCAGCAATATTAATGAATTCTTGTTGAGCCATACTATTTATCAAGAGCTCTTCACGTAACTGGCTATGCTTCCATAAACTCTCAAATATTGAAACATAAGACAACACGGTTGATTTGCTGTTTGAATACGCAGCCAGTCCTATTTCTTCCTCAGAGCTTTGTTTTGTATCATCATCCTTTGGCGCTATTACAAGTGAATGTGACCTGTCCACTACTAGAATAGTAACTCTTGTTTGAATAACTTGTTCAATATTTCGTATCTGTATTAGACTCATCCGCTCTAGCTTATGAACAGTATCTGTTATTTTGTCATCTATTGGTACAAGAATTCGAATCTGTGTTTTGTATTTGATTGCCTGCTTAACAATCAGATCTATACCTCCTGAGTTTATCTCACGAAGCAAGGCATTTGAAGCATGAAATATTATTAATATTTCGTCTTTGGCAGAACTAAGAAGTTTGTGTTCAGTTTCAACTATCTCATGTGGCTCTTTGATAGTTTGAAGTACCTCTGGCTGTACTCTTTTTTCTAACTCTTTAAATCTGGCATGAGCTGGGATTGATTGACGCCAAAGGTACTCAAACATAAAGATATGTGCCTCTGTCATCTCCTTCTGAGTAGAATATAGAGCATCATTTACAGGTTCTCCTAATTTATCTATAAAATCTGTAATTAGTAGTTCTTTGCTATCAAGAATAGTAAAGTTACCCTTGACACCATCGATATGACGTATCTCTATATGTTCAATCTCTTCTTGTAGTTGCTTGCAGCATTCTAGGTTTTCGTTCCTTATGTCAGTAAGCATTCTAACTTTAATTTCTTTATTGTCTATTTCGAAATTCGATGTCCAGATATGTGCAATCTTCCTAATTCTTATAGGCCCGTTGAGATCATAACATACATCTATGCTTTTTCTGAGAGACCTCGCACATGAAACGTAAAGGTTCAGAATATTCTCTGCTCCATTTACAATCTTTACTTTTTGATTTGGTGCAAGACTCGCTATGTAAAAACATGTCAGTAGACTTTAGCATCGTCATAAGACTAACATTCCAGTAACGAATTGTTACTGGTTATGTAATAGTTCCCATTTGGATCGTCTATAACTAATTGATGTTTAGAATCTTTTGGATTTTGGAGCTGTATAGTCCTAGCAGTGCCTACGTTGAAGCTCACAGTTGGGTTTATTACTCCACTAATAGCATTTATCCATCTATAACCCGAATGTTGTTCTTCAACTGACAAGTGAATTGCACCAGGGGTTGATGGCTGCTGTTGTTGTTGCTGTGCTGGTGATGACACTGTTGAGTCTTGACTTTGATACAGGCTTTTCTCCGCGTCTGCTATTTGACTTGATATTGAACTCTTCATAGTGCAGTTACCAGACTGCTGTGATTTAGTCTGGACGTCCACATAAAAGATCAAAAATTGCCATATGTAATGCTATGTAGTACATCTTATATTGTTGGTGGACGTCAAAAATATATTATTATATCAAATATAAATAATAACCCATGGCTAGACTTGTCAAAAAGGAATACAAAGCTCCCCTAGAGATCAAAGCTGGGACAAAAAGTATATGGATTTGTATGTGCGGTTTAAGTGGTAACCAACCATTTTGTGACAAATCACATAAGAAAGCAGCAAATGAAGATAACAAAATTTATGTATATGAAAATGAAGGCAACAGGATTGAAGTTAAGAATTGGGAAGAATGTTACAACGACACTTGATAATATATTAAGCTGATATGGTTAAGGCAAAATAAATGTAAATATTACTGAATTCTTGCTGAGGTGGGTCTTCGGAACAATTCCTAAGATGTTTTTAAATAATCCAATAGAAATAGACTCCTTTAACCAGTATGACCACTTTTCGCCGAACTTATGATGAATCGTGACCGTATAGTTTCTCTCTTGTTCTGTCCGAACTTCATATTTAAACATTCCAGCATATCTTGATAAAAATGACAAGTGCAAAAGACATGCCTCAACATCTAGCTTCCTATAGTGAAACATGATGTAATCCTTCGGAACTGATGCTGCAAATTCCTCGGAAGCAGTTCTTAATTTATCTGATTCAGTAGCTTCAATGATAGCTTTTAGAGCTTCAACAGGCAAAGAAACACGGCCAAACTTTTCCGCATATCTGTCCCACTCAATATATTTTGCGAGTATTGAAGAAATGAGTGCATTTTCACTAACGCCATGTTCTTCAGCATCTTTGTATAAAGCATCATCTAAATCCTTATCGATACGAATTGTTCTTAATATGGTCTTTTTCTTACCCTTTTCCTGTACACTCAATAGTTATGGGTAAAATCGCTATTCAATAAAGATTTTGGAGGACCTTATTTTTAACTAACGGTCAATTTCATTTGAAATAGTCGAATGAATTTTTCATTCTTCGATACCAATCGCACGTATCGGCGAACCTGATGCACCAGCAAGTTTTAGTGGAGTAGCTAAGAGTCTAAATTTTCCATTCGTAAATTTGTATAAATTACATAAATTTTCTATTATCAAGATTTCATTTGACAAGAGCGTTTTATGAACTATCAATGCACTATCAATACCTATATCAATACTAGGACAATCTATTCCTATAGCATTAACTTTCTTCTCTGCTAAATATTCTGCTGCATCTTTTGATAAGCCTGGATTATTTCTTATGTAGTTATCTTTTTGTTTAATTTGCTTTTCCCATCCTGTTGAGAAGACAACGGTGTCTTTTTCTTTTATTTCATATTTACTATTACGTATTATATCATTGGAGGTAATCATTTCATTAGCATTTTTATGTATTTTTATAAGTATGGCATTATTACAAATGTACCTATTGACTTTAACTTGATCTATGGTTTGCCCGTTTGGATCGAAATGAAATGGAGCATCCATATGTGTTCCTGTATGAGTACCCAAAAACATAACTTCTGAAACATATCCTTGAATGTCAAATTTTGACCACTTTATAAAATTAGGCATAGGGTATCCTGGGAAGGTTACCATATCTGAAGTAATTTCAAGTGTAAGGTCTACTATTTTCATCTGTTAGTGTAGTACTTTACTGATGTTATTATTTTCTTTCGTCATCAACTACCTACATGACGTACATGATCTCAGCACTATCATTAAGGTCTTTGGTTATAGCAGTAGTCAATCTACCTATTACAAAGATTCAACAACCTTACTCAATGAGAACAAAGTTCTGATTGGGTACCGGTGCTAGTACCCATAAGTCCATTGATGTTGCCGTTCTTGTTACAAGATGAGCAGCATATGACGTCTAGTCGAATTTTCGTGTTGGGCTTAAGAAGGATTATTAATTTTTTATTGTTGGTAATCCACTTAGACTAATTAACTGACGCTTGGGAATATTCCAGATTCATATTTTCAGTCATTATAGTTTCAAATACTGTGAGTCACGATGTCAGATTGGTTAAAATTAGACTGGTTTAAGGAATCACACGTCGGAACTTTCCCTTTAGGTAAGAAGATAATATAATTTGGGAATCTAGAAGAATACTAATGGTGAACGCATGAAGATATGACATATGAATGAGCATACACAGTGGAATACTAGACAGGTTTGACTCAATTAGTCCACTCATATTGCTAGAGTTGATTTAATGGTAGACTAAAGTAAAAAGTAGCTCCTTTTTGATCATCCTTGTTATTGTCAGCCCACATTCTACCACCATGAGCTTCTACAATACCTTTTGATATGTATAGACCAAGACCTGTACCAGATGTTTCCGATTTAGTGGCAAACTTGGAAAAAAGCCTAGGTAGTATTTCAGGATCTATCCCCACACCTGTATCTCTTACGATGACTATAGCTTGTTTATTTCGATGAATTAGTACAATGATATCTATGATGCCTTCTGTTGTAAATTTAATAGCATTATTTAATAGATTGGCAAAAACCTGATATAATCTTGATCTATCAGCCATTACAAAAATATCATCTTTGGAACTAAAATTGATTTTGATTTTATTCTCATCATGTACTTTTTTTATGATGCGCTTGTTGCTATTGCTGTTGCTAATGATGCCATAATCACTAAGGACAGATAATATAACCTCATTTACACTCAACAGCTCCTTTTTTAATTGTAACGATTGATTATCAATTCTGGTAACATCCAATATATCTTCGGTGAGTTGCCGCAACCTTTTTGCATTCCTGACGATTGTATCTAATAATTCCTGATATTCTGTGCTATTACTATTATGATCGTTTTTTATTTTAGATTGAAGAATTTGACTTAATCCAAGTATAGGTTGTATTGGAGTACGTAGCTCATGAGCTGCTATATTAATAAAGTCATTTTGCATTTTATTGAAATTTTTTGATTGTTCATACAATTCTGTCTGTTTCCAAAAGGTTTCAAAAATAGTTGCATATGACGAAGCAATTGACTTATTATTAGAATATGTTGCTAAGCCGCCAGCTTCATATGGATTTTCTATGTTATCATCCCTTAATTCCCATGTCATTACCTCTTTTCTGTCTACAATCAGAATTGTGATTTTGGTCTGTAAACTCATATCTGCAATCTTGATATCAATCTCAGGAACCAGCATTTTTAGATCTTTTACTCTGATCTCAATTCTATCTCCATATGGAACCAGTAGCTTCACTGTTGCTCCGTTACGTATCGCATCTGAATAGATTTTATTTATACCAGCATTCATACCAATAACAAATGTCTTGGAAGTTGCCCAACTCACCAAGACTTGTTCTTTTGCTGATTTTATTATATCAGAGGCTCGAGATATTGATACCTTAGTGTCCTGGATTATCTCTGTCTTTGTTGGTTCGATTCCTTCTTCAATTTCTCTAGTTGCCTGTTCGGCAGGACTAGCTATATTCCAGAGAGTTTCAAATAGATATTTTTTCGCGTCTACAATTGCTTTAACATTACTTATTATTGCATGTGACAGTTGATCCTGTTCAGAGATTGCATGGTCAAGGTATTCTATCCCATCAGCTATTCCAAAACTACTCCTTACACCCCTTAAATGACGGACTTCAGCAATTTCCATCATCTTTTTTGCATAAGAAATATTGTCTACTGTTATCTCTGTAACCAGCCTCAATTTGACTCCTCTTTCTTTTAGCTCATTCAACCCATCCCATATCATAGGGGTGGTGACATGCATCGCTAGTTCTGTATGATTAATACAGTCTTCTAGGGTTCTTTCTATCCATGAAAAGGTTTCCAATGTTTTTTTTATTATATTATCGTTGCCATACAATACTTCGGTATTTTCTTTGTCTGGATGCAAATCATAGTCCTGCCCTTTTCATCTTTGAACCGCATTTAGGACATGCATTTTTTCTATGCTTTGTTCCACAACTCATACAGTAATAGTTTAAGGAGGTTTCACCTAAGAAGGATGAGGAGGATGATGATGTCGGGTTCATTGCACCAAATATCCCCATTCCCATTCCAT
>JAFAQB010000205.1 GCA_019246625.1 Nitrososphaeraceae archaeon | reverse complement strand
ACTCATTCCAAGCTTCCTTAATTGTACCACTGTATCTCTTACTGCAGAATACTCTGTGTCATCTAATCCCTTTTGCCACTCAGATATTATCTTGCTTACCGAGCCAGCCGAGATTTGAACAATCATAGCAATTTCATCTCTTGTCTTACCTTGCAGGTATAGTGAAATTACCTTTCCTTTTATCCGGTGGCTGATGTTTTGGCCCATATATAAATAGAATTAGCGATTGTCATATAAAAATATTCTAGTATTTTTATCGTTTGTCGTTCCTTTCATGGATTAGATAACTCGTGCATGTCCAAACTTCTCAGTAACTCAGCAGACGCATGTCAGAGGAAAAGCAGGTCGAGAGACTGGGTAGTTATTACTGGGATAGAATTCTCACCAGATGTCAGCATTCATTCTTTTACCATTTAATGCACTGATGTTCAGTTTCGTCATTTTATTCGTCATTATCGATTATTTTTGACTCGAAAGTGTTGCTATATATATAGTCCGGGCTTTAGCTGACCGAACATGTATTTTGACGGGCAATCTGACGCTAATGTGCTATCAAACTAATTACCATTTGGTAAATTTGTGTTTACTAAATTATCAAATAAATTTCACAAAGATGTTTCCTATCAGCCATCACGTTCAAATCTATCTTTTAAATTATTTATATATGGAAAAAATTGAGATAAATTATTGTATAATAATTAAGAAAATTTTATAAGTAAATTCCTTCATTATAGTCATTGGTGCAATCCCAAGTTGAGCATCTTTGAATCATGGATAAGAACAGTTTATTGTCCTTTGTGCAATGGACGAGCTACTCTGAAACCAACCAAAACTCATCATTTGATGTTAAGATGTGATTATTGCAAAGGAATAGCCTATGCTAATGGTCCAATATCCCAGCAGAGATTAATGTCGCTGCCAGACTATAATCAAGGACAACTTTATCCGTTATGAATAAAATTGATCACCGTATGAATAAAGAAGCATCAGATGACCAACGTCATGAACGCATCATAAGGATACCAATAGATGAAAAGAAGCAATCATCAAACGTACATTTTTCAAACTCGCTTGAAGGCAACTTGGTAATCCCAAATGGAGCAGAAGGAATAATTGTGTTTGCTCATGGAAGTGGAAGCAGCAGACACAGTCCAAGAAATCAATATGTTTCAAGAGTTTTAAATGATGCTGGCCTTGCAACACTTCTTACAGATCTTCTTACAGGGGAAGAGGAGGAAATAGATGCCAAGGCTCGTCAACACCGATTTAATATTGAACTGCTCTCAAAACGTCTTGTTGCAGTTACAAATTGGGTTGTACAAAATCCCGAGACACAAAAACTTTATGTTGGATACTTTGGTGCAAGTACAGGCGCTGCCGCAGCATTGGTTGCAGCAGCATCAGAGTGCCGTAATATCATTAGTGCCATTGTCTCCCGAGGTGGACGCCCTGACCTCGCTGGGTCAGAAGCCCTAAAGAATGTGCAAGCTCCAACTCTCTTTATTGTAGGGGAGAAGGATGTCGAAGTTATTGATATGAATAATAATGCAATGAATCAATTACAAAAGGTAGAGAGAAAGAAGCTCAAAATAATACCCGGAGCCACACATCTCTTTGAAGAGTCAGGAGCATTGGAAGAAGTTGCCCGACTAGCCAGAGGGTGGTTTCAATGTTATTTTCTAATCAAAAAGCACAGCCAACAGCAACAACGACAGCAATGAGAAGAATCCTAATAACTCAAATTCGATATTAACATGGAAACACAAGGGAGATAGGAACAGATATTGTTGGTGATTGGTTAACCATAGATATCTTAATCAACTCTAATTGATTTTACAGCTGTGTTTTAAGAAGAGTTTTCAGGTGAAAAGGGTTGTATTTTGCTTGTTGTTCTACTAAATAGATCTGGTGATCAATGTCAATGGTAACAATAAGTGACAGGCTCTTATCTTCTTCGTCGCTACTTACCAAGATCTTGTTTGATATTGTTGAAAAAACTTAAAATCTGCACTGGTGCTAGTGAAATTTGTAC
>JAFAQB010000196.1 GCA_019246625.1 Nitrososphaeraceae archaeon | reverse complement strand
ACTCATTCCAAGCTTCCTTAATTGTACCACTGTATCTCTTACTGCAGAATACTCTGTGTCATCTAATCCCTTTTGCCACTCAGATATTATCTTGCTTACCGAGCCAGCCGAGATTTGAACAATCATAGCAATTTCATCTCTTGTCTTCCCTTGCAGCCAGAGTGCAATGATTTTTTCTTTAAGTTGGACCCCTGATCTTGCCTTCATTAAATATAAAGTAAATCTTACATTCTTACTATATAAGCATTAATTACATTCGTCAATAAGAATTCAATGGCATTTCAATTTGTTCCCAATTCCTCATAACAATGCTCATAACAACGTAGAAGATGGGTGTCTGAGAGGAAAAAGGTCGATAGGATTGTTTGCTGACATACCTTTACTTAAGAGAGTTGCCACAAGGATATCCGTGTATTAGTTTTCGTATTGAATGCATAAATCTATAAATGTAATCAGTTTCGTCATTTTATTCGTCATTCTCAATTATTTTTGACTCGAAAGTGTTGCTATATATATAGGCCGGGATTTAGCTGACCAAACATGTATTTTGACGGGCAATCTGACTGCTGATCAGCAATCAAACTAATTATCGTCTGATAAATTTGTGTTTACTAAATTATCAAATAAATTTCACAAAGATGTTTTCTATCAGCCATCACGTTCAAAACCTTCCTTTCAAATTCTCCATTTATAGAGAAATGCTATACTATACATTACTATATGAGCAATTAAGAAAACTTTATTAGTAGATTCCTCAAGTTATTGTAGTGATCCCAAGTTGAGCATTTTTGAATCATGGATAAGAACAGTTTATTGTCCTTTGTGCAATGGACGAGCTACTCTGAAACCAACCAAAACCCATCATTTGATGTTAAGATGTGATTATTGCAAAGGACTAGCCTATGCTAATGGTCCAATATCCCAGCAGAGATTAATGTCGCTGCCAGCCTATAATCAAGGACAACTTTATCCGTTATGAATAAAATTGATCACTTTGTATGAATGAGTTATGAGATAGGCTTATTGTCATCATGTTTCTTAAGGTATTAGAAATCATTGCGTAATCCACCTAATTATTCTGAAAGCTAGGTCTGTTAACTCAATTCTAGAAGGGTTCATTTAATATTGATAAAATAAATAAAATATACTCTACATCTAATATTAAAAGGATGATATCAAGAACAGATCAACAAATATGCCTCAAGCAATGTCCTAAAGGATGCCTATTGAAGACATATTCGAGCTTGCTAAAGTAGATGTTCCAGAAACTAAGGAAGGTGAGTTCTTAGTACGTAATATATGGATGTCTGTAGAACCTTATATGGGAGGGCAGATGAAAAGTCGTTAACAAACTAAAAGCTACATTTCTTCGTTTCAATTAAATAAACCTCTTGATGGTGCATGTGTGGGTCAGATTATAGAATCCAAAAATAACAAATTTGTGGTAGGAGAATATGTTCTTGGGAATTTTGGATGGAGGGAATACTGGCTTTCAAATGGCAATGATGTCTTGAAAATTAATTCAAAAATTGCATCAATACAGTCGTTTCTAGGTATATTAGGCATGACTGACCTTACTGCCTATGTGGGGCTATTGAAGATGGGTGAATTAAATGAAGGCAAAGATACAGTTTTGTTTAAGCTGCATGAGAGCAGTAGGATCTGTTGCATCCCAAATAGCAAAGATAAAAGGCTGTCAAGTTGTAGGAAGTGCAGGCTCGGAAGAAAAAGTAGAATGGTTACTCGATGAGGCTAAGATAGATAGATTGTGCTTTTAACTATTAACATAGGCGAAAATAACATATCTTCTGAATTAAAAAAGGCTTGTCCAGAAGAAATTGACCTTTATTTTGATAACGTTGGTGGTAAACATCTTGAAGCAGCAGCAATATATAATTATGAAATCTTTCGGAAGGATTGTGCTTTGTGATATGATGGCACAATATAATGTAGCTAATTCATATGCTTTGCCAAACTTATTTGTGGCCATACCAAATACACTCATACTGCATGCATTTAATATTAGAGATCGCTATGATATGCAAAATGAGTTTCATTCTTCAATGATCAAATGGATTTATAAAGGAAAAATTATGTTGAAGCAAGCTATTGTTGAAGGATTAGAATGATTAGGTAGTAGTAGCCGGCGACTTATGCTGTTAATAAAGTTCAGGTACTCGCGACCTGCTAGCTAGTTGACCTCTTGGGCGTAGTTCCACTTGAACATAGTATATCGTACTGTGGTTCTACATAGCCCCAACTCTTTAAAGTTTGATAAAGATTATCAAATGGTGGTTTGATAATGCCCTTCTCAGTTATGATGGCAGTAATCCATTCAGGAGGAGTCACATCAAATGCAGGGTTGAATGCCTGAACTCCCTTTGGAGCAATTCTTTTCTTTCCCATCTTTGTAACTTCTTCTCCCGAACGTTCCTCAATTACAATATCCTCTGGATTATTTTTGAAGTCAAATGTAGAAAATGGTGCTGCTACATAGAATGGAATTTTATGTAAATTTGCCATAATTGCGACTTGGTAGGTCCCAATCTTATTGAAAACATGACCGGTGCGCAAAATTCTATCTGCACCAACTATTACATGCTTTATTGTTCCTTTTGACATCATATATGCAACAGCCGTATCGGGGATCAGCTTTACATCTATACCATCATGGTGCAATTCAAACGCAGTCAATCTTGATCCTTGCATTACTGGACGAGTTTCCGTTGCGATAACGCTCACACATTTACCACCTTCATTGGCTGCTCGTATCACTCCTAACGCTGTACCATATGCGGTTGTTGCTAATGACCCGGCATTACAGTGTGTCATAATTACATCCCCTTTTTCAAATAGTACAGCACCATTTCTACCAATTTGTTTATTAATTTCAATATCTTCTTCGGCCATTTTTAGAGCCTCATCAAGAATTGCTTTTTTTACTTCGTAGACACTTTCCTTTCCCTTAGCCTTCTCTCTTATCCGTGATAAAGCCCAAAATAGATTGATCGCAGTAGGACGTGTCGATTGTAAAACTTTGAAAGCCATATCAATATCATCTAATAATTGACTTAGATTTTTTGCTTCACTATGAGTAGCAGCGAGCGCAAGACCTAGAGCAGCAGCAACACCTATTGCAGGAGCACCCCTCACAGTCAGATTTTTTATTGCATTTGCGACTTCTTTGTAATCTTTACACTTAATATAGATGAGCTTGTTTGGTAATTTGGTTTGATCAATCATTACAACTGACTCATTTTTCCAGGCCACCGTTAACAAAAGATCTAGAGTATTATTAGCATTATTATTGATATTATTATACCTTGACATTCAATATGAAAAATTCATTTTGGACTATAATAAATTTAACTAGTAAATAATATAGCAAATTTAGAATTTTAGATACAAGCAGACATGGCAAGAAGACACAACAGCACATCCTCTTATACAGAGTTAAACCAGAATTGATGCTCACAAAGATCGTGGTTTCACACTCATATATACTCCAGCTTTTTACAAACAATGAAGAATTATTATCCCAATGTTTTGGGACATCAATTTGCTGGCAACAAAATGGAAGACATTTTTCCTAGGGTATAAAAAAGTATACTTTTGATTTCAATCCTACAAGTCGGATAATAACAAATTACCCAAAAAGAGGTTGTCAGCTTGACACAATTCAAGTTGCAAGCAACAAAAACGGCTTGCGACCGCAATTAGAACTGTAACAAGGTTAAAGACAAGACAGGTGGGGCAGAAGAGATGATTGTTAAGGTATCGAGAATGTTTTGAAACTAGAAGACAAATACCTTACAAATCCAGGCTAATGTCTTGTCAAATAAAGTGTTAGCCGATAAAATAGGCTTGCAGAATAGCTTCAACTGGAGCCTTTGGCGACGATTGCAATACCATGATGGCATCACTAACCACCACTACAAGATAATTGCCACATGCACATACTTGCCATTTTTACTTTAGCCTATGCCAATGGTGGCAAATTTGGTATGGTCAAACTTTGACTTATCTAGTATCCCTCGACCATCATAAACCGGTGCGTCCCCTGTTTCCTTAGATGTCAACGCGTTGTATTCAGGATGATCAGTAATAAGCATAACTAAGTCAGTATCTCTTAAAGCTTCGCTTAGATTTGAAGTCAGAATAATATTTTCTTCTTTAGGTAAAGAAGGATCACTTTTTACCAGTGGATCGTGTATACGAATTTCTCTTACTTTCAATTTCTGGAATTCTTTTATGACTTGGTAAGTAGGAGAAAGACGTGTATCTGAAACCCCGCCCCTGAAAGCAAGACCAAGCAGAGTGACA
This sequence comes from Nitrososphaeraceae archaeon, assembly GCA_019246625.1. Taxonomy (GTDB): domain Archaea; phylum Thermoproteota; class Nitrososphaeria; order Nitrososphaerales; family Nitrososphaeraceae; genus Nitrososphaera_A. The sequence continues at coordinate 5,273 of JAFAQB010000196.1, read as the reverse complement.
ATAGATTCTGCAACCCTCTTTCTTCTATCATTTAGTAATTTTATAGCATGTTGAACGGAGTAAGCGGGCATAGAATCATTAATGGTTCTACCCAATCTAGTAATAGTACAAGAAAATTTAATTTTATCTGCAGTATGAAGTATGAATTGTGGATATGTCGGTATGCAAGCACCGCCAACACCTATTCCAGGTTTATGTATATGACAGAATGGCTGAGAATTTGCTCCCTTCCTTGCCTCCCAAAAGTCAATACCTAGCAGTTCACAGAACTTTGCAAGTTCATTCGCAAGAGCGATATTTACGTCACGATATACACCTTCAAATAACTTTTCAGTTTCTGCAGTTCTTATGTTGCTCATAGTTATAACGCCTTTTTTGTATACAATAGAGTAAATTTTAACACCGATTTCCACACTTTTATGACCGGCACCAGAAATTATAGCAGGGTATCTATCTTCTATGTCTTCTATTGCCCTACCTTCATAGATCCTTTCAGGATTATATATCATATAAAAGTCAGTTTCAACCCTAAGTCCTTTACTTTCTTTCTGTATAATTGGTAATACAGTGTCTTCAGTTGTTCCTGGAGGGACGCTAGGATTAAGTGCGATCACATCACCCCGTTTTAGTCCTCTGCCGATACATCTGGATACCTCTTTAACGGCAGTCAAATTAGCAGAACCGTTATCTGCCAATACGGGAACACAGATCATTTTAAAATACGAATCATGTGACGCCTGCACCAAATCTTCATATATCTCAAAGCGCTTCTCTTCTAGACCTTTCGCAAATGCCTCATTTACCCCAGGTTCTGGAACGTGAGTCATTCCTCTTTTCGCATTTTCTAATACGTGTGATGATTTATCGACTCCTATGACATGTGCACCAGCTCGAAGCCATACTGAGGCTATCGAGGACCCAACATGCCCTAAACCATATACTGCAATTTTAAACTGACCGGATTTTATTTTTTTTTCAATGTCTGGACTGTGGTGTTCACCAATAGCAATAGAAGAAGACGATGATGATAAGGGTGAAAAAGATTCTTTAATATCACTTTTATTTTTATTATCTTTCATAGAAAATTGTTTTATTGTCCAGGTTTATATATTATTAGACAAAGGTAGATTCGCATACATACTTCCATTTTTAACATCTTGTATCATCATGAGCATTAAGCACAACCAAGTGCTGTTAATCTACTCTAGGGGTTTTGTAATTTTTATTGCTATTAGACTTTTTCTTAAGAGTGAAATTAATAACATCACTTCTTTTGAAGTAGGTGTTCCTTTTGCTAATAATCTTTGGACGGCTGAATTTAGCATAGGCTGTTTGTGTTTGTTATAGCCACAATGGTTTGCAATCTCATTAACATAATTAATCAATAGATCTATTTCCTCTTTTGTAGCTAATGTTTTACTCCTCTTGCTCTTTTTTAAAGGAGGTTCCGGTAAAATCTTTGATATCTCGTATAGCAATATTGCAAGTGCATGCGATATATTCAGTGTTCTATAGTCAGTTTTAGTATCGATTACAACAATTAAATCACACATTTTCAATTCTGCATTATTCAAGCCCGAAGCTTCTCTTCCAAGAACGATGCAAAAATCCTTTTCTCTTTCCACATCCTTTATTATTTTGGATAGTTGAACGACACTCATAGAGTCTCTCAGAATATTTAATCTATTATATGCGTAAAGAGCAGTTGTTCCAACTAAGATATCAAATTTTTCTCTTAACTGTTTTAATGTAGTTATTTTTGCAGATGCCAAAATATCGTTTCCGTGAGTAGCAAATCTGGCTGCCTCTTCTTTGTCAACATGAGGATTAACAATGTACAGGTCCTTATAGCCAAAATTTTTCATTATCCTTGCAACATATCCTACATTTATTCCGTATTGTGGTTCTACCAAAGCTATTGTAATGCTCATAACTTAAAGTATTATCTTAATTTGGAGATAGTGAGTATATAATAGTGACTCGTATCAGATTTGATAAAAGCTTTTCTAAAAACAAATAGCCTCTAACCAACTATAACAAAATACATTATATCGATAAAGAGAAGTGTCAATCTAATATTATCATTATAGGAAGGATTTGTTATGTTCCCTCTCCATATTATCAAACTACACTGGCAACAATAATAAACAATTTAATATTATGATAAGACAGGACATCGCGCATTCCTTAACCCTTTTCGCAACTCTGATGCTTGACCCCACAAATGCAGTGGATCTTATATTTTCTCAGAAATATTAAGCAGATTACATATTAATAACAGTAAAGATAGGTAAAAGGTAAAAACAGACGATACAATTATAATAGCTTTGAATGTCAAAGTTCAACCATGAACTACCATCGTTGCTAGATATCAATTTCTGATATTTCTTCAAGTATTTTGCTTATATCTTGTTTCTGTTGTAATATCTCTTTCCAAGTGTCACCTGATTTTTTTACAATGTCAAAAGCATTTAAAATTGTAAAATCTGTTGGAAATAAATCTGACAAGTCTTTCCACCTAACTGGCATAGATACAGCAGCTGAATTTATAGGTCTTACAGAAAAGATAGACGCTATTGTTTTTCCCATTGCATTTTGATTATGGTCGAAGAAAACTTTTCCAGCTCTTTTACGTGTATCCCAATCCATTGTTATTTTTTGGGCGTGTCTTGCGCTCAATATCTTTCCTATAATTTCAGCAAACGCTCTTGTCTGCTCATATGTATATAATAGAACGACAGGGACAAAGATATGCAATCCTGTTTTTCCAGAAGTCTTTACATAGGATCTTATCTTCAATTCGTCAAATAGATCCTGTAGGTCAAATGCAACATCAACCGTGGCTTTAAATGCCCTGATGTTATATTCTGGTTCCTTTTCTCCTTTTTTCTCCTTCCCTGAGTAAATATAAGGATCTAAATCAAAGACCATGAAATCAGGTGTGTTCAAGCCACATTTTTCTTCATCAATTGTATTATTTTTGCAGGAATCGAAGTCATTAACTCTGCTGTACCATGGATGGATCTCTATGCATCCAAGATTTGCCAGCCAGAGAAGAGTCTCTTTGTTATTGCACAAAATGTGGTTAACAATAGCGCCTTTGGATTTGGAATATACCTTTACTGTTCGTACAAATTCTGGTTTTTCCTTGGTCCAATTTTTATGATAAAAATGTTTCCCCATTATTCCATCAGGATATCTGCTCAAAGATAATGGCCTGTCTTTCAGATAAGGCAAAAGATATTCGCTAATCTTGGTGTAGTATTCAATCAAATCATTTTTGGTCAGTTGTGGATGGTGTTCACTTGCGTCCCAGAATATTTTATCAAGGTTAGAAAAAGAAGAAGATGACGTCATGGTGGTAATACTAGAACCATCATAGGAGAATGTTTTAGCAGCTTTTGGGATAATAGATGGTTTTTCTTGTTGTTCTTCCTGCCGCTTGTTCTTTTCAGTATCTTTTAAAAAAATCAATTCTTTGGCGCTCCTTTCTTCTTCCAAAATGCACTCTTCTGGCTTTTTATCTTCTCTGAATCCAATGAATATAGGAGTCCTCATAATCTTTTCCTGTGTCCAGTCATTGAACTTGACTGCTGCTACAAGTTTAGGTTCAATCCAAACAGGATCTCGATTAGTATATGGTATATAGTCGACAGGACATTTTTCAATCTTCATCTGTTGAAATTTACTACAAATTTCATTAAGCAGGACAAAGTCAAACCCACTTCCAGTATGACCAACAAACCTTAATTTCTTTCCGTAATATACAGCCAAGAGGAGAGAACCAAAGTAATTTTCCCTATTTCCTTCTCCTCTGGTATATCCTATTACTACACTATCTTGAGTTTTAATCCTCTTAATTTTTAGCCAATCCTTTGTCCTTGTATCCTGCAAATACTTACTCGACTTGTGTTTTGCCACTATTCCTTCCAGATTCATTGCTTTGACATTATCAAAGATCTCTTTACCCCTTTCTTCAAAGAAATCTGAAATTCGTACTTTGGTGTTTTTGTTGACTACCTGTGAAAGGATGTTTCTTCTTTGAATAAAACCTAAATTTTGCAGGTTTTTTCCGTCCAAATAAAGGATGTCAAAAATATAATATGTTGCAGGCATTTCTCTAGAGAACTTTTCAATATCTGCTCTATAATCTATGTTCATTCTCCTCTGATGATTCTGAAAACATGGTATGCCGTCTTTATTTAGTACTACTATCTCTCCATCTAGTATAGCCGAATCCTGGCAGTTTATCGCTGAGCTAAGTGGTCCTACTAGTTCTGGATACCTGTGCGTAATGGTTTTGTCACTTCTGGATCTAATTTCAAATATTCGTTTTGTCTTGTGCAAAAAGAATACGGATCGTAAGCCGTCCCATTTTACTTCAAAAACCCAATCTTTGTCATTGAAGGACTCATCTACAGCTGTTGCTAACATCGGTCTTATTTTTGTTGGAAATTTTTCATCAACAACAGTCAGTCCATTTTCTTTTAGATTGACCTCCTTTGATACCATTGCAGATTTATCTTTTCTTTTGTTGTTGTTGTTACTACCAGTGATGTCTTTATTTTTAGACTCGATAATGGCAATGGCAATCTTGTTCTTATTTGAATTCGCTTTGTCTTCTTTACCCCTTTCTAAATCTTGATTTATTCTTCCAGTTAAAACTGACTCAGGTCGCGTGGTGGTCATATCCTCTGCAGATTTAAATTCATCTTCTCCTTTAATCAAGAGCCATTGGTTTTCTCTTTGTGTCTTTACTAATGAAAACCGTCCTTTTAACTTCTGTCCAAACAAAGTAAAGGTAATTTTGCCCTTGGCAAACTGATCAGAGATTTGTTGGTCCAAAGTGTAGCTGCCTGTATCCCAAACAATTACGGTTCCTCCTCCATAGCTTCCTTTTGGAATTATCCCTTCAAAAAGCAAATAATCTAAAGGATGATCTTCAGTTAATACTGCTAGCCTCTTTACTTTGGGATCAAGAGAGATGCCTTTGGGTACAGCCCAAGATTTTAATACATCTTCTGTCTCTAATCTAAAATCATAATGCAGATTTGTTGCATCATGCTTCTGTACCACAAATCTAACTTCAGATCTTTTTTTAATATTGTTTTCCTTTGCCTTTGTTCCAGCAGGTTCAGGCGTTTTTGTAAAATCTCTTTTTTTGCGATACTGCTCTAACATTTCACTTCTTTTTCAATGAATTTAATATTGATCTTTATTATTTAATTTATCAAATGAGAATTCTTTGCCATTATCAGAAATTGTGTAAATCT
>JAFAQB010000148.1 GCA_019246625.1 Nitrososphaeraceae archaeon | reverse complement strand
TCTTTGCTGCTATCTTCTATTATTGCTACTATATCTATTTTCACATCCTTTGATGTATTGTTGCTGTAACTAATTCATTCATGTGTTCAGATTCCTTCTGCCTTTCTATTTTAATATGCCAATTTGTTTGTATAAGCAAGGCTTTATTGATTTGTCATGAATTTTGCATGCTGTAAAGTGCCACGCTGCTTCAAGTGCAAGGAACACAGTTGCAAAGCTAAGACCAATGTATGCTATATTTTCTAACATTAACATGATAAAGCTGGATTGATAGATATAACATTATCTGTCATTTAGCTAAACATTTGATAAGTATCTTTCCATTATGATTAATATGTGATAGTAAATGCAGCACAAAAATCATAACTATTATCACATATGTAAAGTAGTTTTATCTTATTCACTTTGATTTACAATAGTATCATCTTTCCCTATTGATGTAGATAAATATAGAAACATTAGAAGATGCGATCAGGAAGAGAAAACAAAGATCTGTTATCAATTACCTTTATTTAATATTCATTTAAGATTAAAAGTCGCATTTTAAGCAAAGTAACACTGCTGTTGTAAAGAATTAAAATTCTGTCAATTGTGCGGTATCATCTTTTTTGCCTCAAGACCGAGGCCTGTTTCTGGTTAGATTTCTTGCAAATACTGCTGCAGATCTGATTACGCCATAACAAGGAAAAAGTTCCTTGATAATGGTACCTCATGAAAATTGTTTGTTCTTAAACCTTTTTGTCCTAATAATATTCTGATCAATATTAGAATCCAAAGCCTTGTATTAGGATGTACTTTTGGACAGACTGGACATAATTGTCCACTATTTATTTTATTGTCATTTTAGTAACTAAGCTAACCTAAAAACTGTACAATAATGCCTAGTTTATGACCAATGATGAATTCATGACAGCAGTAGTACAAACTATACAATCTCAATAAATGCAACGTTTGGTAGTAAATAAATAATAATATCATTTTAAAATAAGCTGCCATTATTAGTTGTATTATTCTACTACTAATTAGAGTATGTTAATTTAGATAAAGTGATATGAAACATAGAACTCAAGAGGAAATAGCTGCTTTAATGCTGGAAACTCTAGCCAACAGTAATAGTGGAGCAACTCAAACAAGGATAATGTATGAAGCATATCTATCCTATGTACAGTTAAAACGATTTTTGTCATCTCTGTTGGAAAGAGGCCTGATAGAGTATCAGAAAGAAGATCGGCTTTACACTATTACAGAGGAGGGTATACATTTGCTACAAGTATACAATCAGCTTACCCAGTTGCAAACAAGTAATAATAATATGTCTACAATAGCTGTAAACAAATACGAAAATGTAGGAGAACCTACGGAAGTAACAAATGAATACAAAAGTGGACAATCAAATTACATTAGTTATGAAAATCAAAGAGCAAATAGGTGGAGATGTGAAAAATGTCAGAGACTGTTCACAAATCTTAAAGAGATGAAGCTTCATAAAGTAGAATACCATTCTTATTAAGGACTGGTCATTTTTTATTGATTATAATTGACTTCTCATCCAGTAAGAGGTTTAGGACTGACAACAACGAAACATAGCCAGTGCACTACATCTTCGTTCAAGTCCAAGGCTAGGAGAATGTAGTAGTACGGGTTTCGGGAAATAGCGAAGTAGGAAGAGATAGTATGTCGCAACAGACTCCATTGAAGCCTACAGATCTTCCTGACAATCACACAACTACCAGCTGCAAATAAATAATATCTTTCACTTCAAAAAGAATAATCGATGCAGAATTCTTTATGCAAAATTTTGTAAATTTCTTTTGTCAGCCACTGAAGCATGCACCTTGCGCAATTTATTGCATGGGTACATGCTACCTTTGGGCCTATGCAACAACTTAGAGTGATACAACTGTGCCAATAATTAACATCTTTTTCTCTCGAAGTTTATCAGCCTTGGCATCTTCTTCTAAGAGATCTACATTGAAAAGCTTTGCATTATCATTTTTCGAAACTCATTGTCAGACATATTCATTCTTGCTTGCATTATAGTAGTACCTACAATGTATCTTAGTTGTGGATTTTCGGACGTTATGGCTTGTAGTATAACCTTTGCTACTTCTTCTGGTGGAGAAGATGATGATACATTTTCCATTCTCGAAATAAAATGATTCTCTACCTTTTGCATAAGTGAAAAATATGGAGATTTTGGGTCTAATGCCTTCTTTGCTGAACTGCTTGAGTTTATAAGATTAGTTCTGATAAAACCAGGTTCAATTAAAACTACTCTAATTCCAAATTGCTCTAATTCATAAGCCATAGATTCAGATAATCCCTCTAGTGCGAACTTGGAGCTTACATAAGCCGAGTTGAGTGGAAGTCCTATTTTACCAGCCGAAGAACTAATATTTACTGTTGCGCCTCCCCGTTGTCTTCTCATGGTAGGTAACACTGCCTGTATAACTCTAATAACACCGAAAAGGTTGGTCTCAAACTGTTCTTTGAATTCTTTAATGGAATGGAAAGCTGTTCTACTGGTCCTAGTAATACATATCCTGCATTATTAACTACTACATTTATCCTTCCTTGTTCACTTTCTATTTTGTCAATTGCTTCTTTGACAGACATATCATCATTGACATCTAGTTGAACAACTTGCGAGGGTAACTTCTCTTTACTCGTTATTTGTGTTATGTCTTTGGATTTCCCAAGATTACGCATAGAAGCATATGTATGAAATCCACTTCTGGCTCATAGGATGGCTGTTTCAAATCCTATGCCGCTTGAGCTACCTGTTACAAGTGCAACATTTTTTTGTCTTGCATATATCTATCTATCTATTTGAGCTCTTCTATAATTTGTTATTACTGCTACCTCAGAACATCATAGTGCAGATAGCTTCATCAGATTGGAAAACTGGCAGGTTGAATAACCTACAATTATTAAAATATGACTAAAATAATGCGAAATGTCGTGCTATCTCTTTCCTCCATTCTGTGACATAACTTATAGAATTAGGGACAAATTTCCAAATACTGTAGCGAGAACGAAATAGGTTATAACTTGAATTATTTGATTATTTTGAAAATAAGTATTCTATTCTTTAGTTATAATTAATTGCTACATCCTTCATACTTTCGTTTCCTTACTTCTTCTTGCATTTATTCAAAAATGCAGACATCATTTTTTGTCTGTCTTCAAGCTATCTGGATTACAAGCTAGCTGTATATCTAATGCTCATCTTTCAATTTTCTGC
>JAFAQB010000152.1 GCA_019246625.1 Nitrososphaeraceae archaeon | reverse complement strand
GAAAGCGTGTGGATTAACTAGCCTTCCTGACAGGAGGACATTTGACAGAAGGCTAGCAAAGATATCTCTTGATGTCAAAGAAAGGATAGCTGCTATGGCGGTATTGTTTGTCAAGGAAAAATTCGTTGATCCTTATATTGTTGCAATAGATAGTACCTTACTGAAAGCCAAAGGTCATCTGTGGCATAAATCATCCATGATCAAAGGAGTAGTACCTCGTTCAGGTATTGACACAGATGCAAGATGGGGATTCAGTCATACCAAGGGATGGATATTTGGTTATAAACTGCATATAACATCAAGTACTGGTTCTCTTATAGTACCGTTATCCGCAGACATTACACGAGCTGATGTACAAGATAATCAGATATATCCTACAATAACATCCTCACTTCCACAGGGAGTACGTTACATGGCGGCTGATTCTGGATACGATGACCATCAGCTGTATAATATGAGTAGAACAAGGGGATTTGAACTGGTATGTCCTGTATCGCAAATATACAGCGATACTTCAAATGACAGGCTGCAGTTGATAGAATTCTATGAATCTGAATTAGGACAGGTAATTTATTCTTGGAGAGGTATATCAGTAGAGCCATTAATAGAACACATCAAAAGCGTTTTCAAAATAGATCCCTTACCAGTAAGAGGGTATCAGAAAGCAGCTGGACTAGTACTGCTATCAGTACTACTCTATCAAATCATTGTTTATTACAATTGTAAGACACACAAGGAACATCCAAAAGCAATCAAATACATGTTAGGAAGCTAACCTTTCAAAATAATGTGAAGATTGGCAAAACCAAATTATGCCACGGTCCCAGTTATTTAGCTTTAGAATGCATATGACTAATGGACTCCAGGATAGTAGCTATTTCTTTATAACAGTAAAAAATGATGCTATACAAATATGTAATATGATGGATTCAACTAATAGCAATAATACCAAGAGAGGAGATCCTGAGCAGATACCAAAAGAAGATGTTTCAGGAGAGATTGAAAAGGTAATAAGCGAACAAGGTGGAGTAGAAGGACAGAGAAAGGAAGTAAATGTAGAAAGTTATTCAAAGACTGCATCTTTAGGACAAATATTAAAGGATCTTGATTTTCCTGCAAATAAAGATAAGATAATCCAATTTGTACAGCAGAAAAATCCTGATGCTAGTGTATTATCATCACTTAGAAAAATAGAAGATAAACAATACCAGAATGTTTCTGATGTTACTAAGGCAGCTGGATTAGTTTACTAGCAAGAGCTTTTGTATAATCATAGCCTCATCCTTCTTTAGAATAGCTATATTACCACAACCCTTTTTATAGGGCCCTTTAGTAGCTATTCTGACTAATTCATTAGTTTATCTTGCCAAACTACACTAGTCGCAGACTATCAACGGCCCTGTAGAAACCATCAATAATGGAACAGTTTACTACGTCCAAGAACATTTTCTTACATCCAGTAGGAGAAAAGAAGTTTTTTGATTGGTTTTAGCTCATATCTATATGAAGGATTTCTCAATCATATCTATCAAATTTGCTTATGACTGTTTTGATATTTATCAACCCTCCTCCTCTTTCAACTCGTATAACAACAATAATTGGTGTAGTATAATCTAGATCTTTCCATTCTTCCTCCGAATTTCGAACTATTCTACCAACAAATTGATCAATTCTTTGTACGGGTTTTGATATATCTTTTTATAATAGACTTTGATATATGTTTTCAACACACTTTCAGAATTGGTTTATACTGGCAATCCCCAAAAGCCTGTTCTAAGTAGTAGAGCACACAGATTTCGGGTCATTGATTACATGTTATAGACATATGGAATCCTCAAAAAATTTGATATGCTGGATAGAGGGTCATTATCAGAAATCGAAAAAGCGGTAATCCTATTTATTTACAGTCTATCTTAGGGCAATATTAATAGGTGACGTTAATCTCACATAAATTTTCTAAAGCAACTTTATCTGCTGCTTACTGGAAGGCTAAAGTAAAAAGTAGCTCCTTTTCCATCTGCATTATTCTCAGCCCACAGCCTACCACCATGGACTTCAACAATACTTTTAGATATAAACAACCCTAATCCAGTACCCCCTTTCTCTGACTTTGTAGTGAACTTCGTAAATAGTCTTGGCATTATTTCTGAAGCTATTCCAATACCTGTATCTTTTATTTTGACGATAACTTCTCTTTTGTTATTATAGTCATTCTTATGTTCTTCTAAAGTAACAGATATAGTTCCTCCTCCTTCTTCTTCGGAAGTAAACTTGACAGCATTATTTAATAAGTTGGAAATAACCTGTGATATCCTTGCTTTATCTGCTTCTACTATTACAGTTTTGTTAATGGCCTCATAAAATAGTTTTATATTTTCTTTCTTCTTTACACTAAAAGTTCCAGCATTTGCAATAACGTCATTTATGCCATTTGTTATTACCTCATTTAGGTCGAATTGTTCTTTGTTCAATAACAGAGAGTTACTCTCAATTCTTGTAACATCTAATACATCCTCTGTAAGCTGCTGTAGTCTTTTTGCATTTCTGCTGACAACTTTTAATAGTTCTGCTTCGTCTGTATCTTTTATTCTAGAAGAAATAACTTCAGTAAGACTGAGTATGGGCTGTATAGGTGTCCTAAGCTCGTGAGCTGCTATGTCGATAAACTCTCTTTGCATCTTGCCGTGGACTCTTAACTGCTCATTAGCACCTTCAAGTCGCTTGTTTGTTTCTCTTACTTGTTGATATAACTCTGTTTGGATCCAGAGATTTTCAAATATTGAGACATAAGATAACACTCCTGCTTGGCTATTTGAATAAGTTGATAATCCTATTGCTTCATAGAAAGTGGTTTTTGCGTCATCTCTTATCTCCATCACCAAAGAAATTTTTTTATCAACTATTAAAATAGTAGCTTTAGCCTCTGAAATTTGTTCAATGTACCTGATTTCTATATTGCTTTTAAGATTATCTTTCTGAGGCTGTTGTTGTTGCTTCTCTTGTCTCAGATTGCGTACTGTATGTTCAGTTAAGCTATCTAACAAAGGCATCAATATTCTAACCTTTACATTGCGTTCTTTAGCTGCTTGCTCTGTTAATTGTAGTGCTCCTATTTTATCTTGACGAAGAAAAGCATTAGTAGTTGGAAATATAAGCAGTATTTCTTCAGCAGCATCATTTACAATATTTAGGTATATCTCTTGTGCTCTAGCAGAGTCTTGAATGATTTCGATAATATTTGGAATGATTCCCTCCTCAATCTCTCTTATTCTATGTTCTGCTGGTATTGCTCTATTCCAAAAACTATCAAAAACATATTTCTGGTGTTCTATAATTTCTTTTACATTACTGTATATAATTTGAGATGCTGGCCTTCCTTTATCATGTAAAGTTGCAGGAGCAATGTATTCTGTTTCGCTTATGTAAAAGTTTCCTCTGATTCCATCTATATGGCGAAGCTCATCAATTATTTTTATCAATTCTTTACAATAGTTGATATTATCTTTTGTAACTTCAGTGACATACCTTAGCCTTACTCCACGCGTTTTAGCATCAATAAATGATTTCCTGAGTTCTTTTATTTCGATTGCTAATAATGGTCTAGTATTATCTATACAAGCATCAATTTTATATTTTGCCCTGGAAGTAAAATGTAATACTACGTCCATGGTATTCTCTTCCCCGTAGAATACCTCAGTCCTTTCAGTGCTTGTGTCCAAGGGCGTTATCAATGCTGATTCATCCTCGCTACCGAATTTTTCGATATAAAGTAGCACGAAGGAATCTTCTACTACTTTACACTAACTTGTTATTTCTATCTTTTTTGAGAACTACAAAATCAGAACAGCTCCACCTGTGATAGTCAGAAGTGCAAATCAATAGCATATGGTGAGAAAATTATCCTTGTTTTGGCATTATTTCACACAATTTCCATACAGTGATTTAGATAAATTCAAAAGAAGGGCTCATAGATTTATAACCTTTGGTCTTTTACCTACATTCTTTACACTCTATCTTGGGATGCTGCTAGAGGATCATCAAATGTATCAACCTTGAAGCCTTCTTGTTCTAAGGTTACCTTTAATGATAAATTGATATCTGGCTCATCATCTATTATTAAGATTTTCTTCATTATTGACCGATTTGCTCCTCCTCCTTCGCATCTAGACTGGTAGTGATGTCTGCGGCTGTTGTTGTTGTGTGCTAACTGGTAGGGTAAATGTAAAAGTAGCACCTTTTCTTTCATTATCGTCTTTATTGTTTTGAGCCCACATTCTACCACCATGAGCTTCCACAATATTTTTGGATATGAATAAACCAAGACCAGTACCTCCTGTTTCTGGCTTTGTAACAAATCTTGAGAATAGTCTTGGGAATATTTCAGGATCTATCCCAGTACCACTGTCCTTTATGCTAACAAGAAGAATTTGACTATTACTGTCACCATCTTCTTCTTCCTTTTCTACCGTGATAATAATAATACCTTCTTTCTGTGTGAATTTAATGGCATTGCTTAGTAGGTTCATAATCACTTGATAAAGTCTTGCTTTATCTGCTACTACGAAAAAATCTTTTTCTTTGAAAACTAATTCTATTTTTATATTATTTTCTTTTTGAAGTTGATTTTTGCAATCTGCGATGACATTTGATATCATCTCAGTTAGGTTGAATTGCTCCTTGTTCAGCTGTAGTAATTGGCTCTCTATTTTTGTAACATCCAATATATCTTCAGTAAGTTTCTGCAACCTCTTTGCATTTCTAATTACAACGTCCAACAATTCGCGTTCCTCAGGATCCTTTGTCTTAGACCTGACAATCCCAGTTAATCCTAATATTGGCTGCATTGGAGTTCTTAATTCATGAGCTGCAATATTGATAAAATCTTTTTGCATTTTGTCATGTATCTTTAATTGTTCAAATGTCTCATTTAGTTTTTGATATAATTCTGATTGTTTCCATAGACTTTCAAATATCGAAGCGTATGACAAAGCAATAGGTTTGCTATCAGAATATACAGATAATCCTGCTGCATCATAAGAGTTATCCTTCGTATCATCTTTTGTTTCTATAATTAAAGACTCTTTTGTATCAACTACTAAAATCCCTATGCTTGTTTGTGCATTCTTGTCAATGCTTCTAATATTTATTTGGGAAGGTAGATAATATAATTCAGATGTAACAGCCTCTTCATTTATTATTTGTGTAATTTGCTGCTGACAAGCAGCAGGAAGTAGTATTCTGACTTTTATGCCATGGTTTTCCTCTACCATTTCTTTAAATAAATTCATTATACCAAAACGTACTTGGCGGCGAAATGCGTTTACTGAGGAAAATACCCTCAATACCTCTTCTTTTGCTGATCTTATTATCTTAAAAGCTAGCTTGATTGATTCTTCGGGATTCTGTATAATCTCTATATTAGATTGAAAAACTCCTTCTTCAATCTCTCTTATCCTATTTATAACGTCAGTTCCATTTTGCCATAATTGATCAAATAAGGAATTAAAATGGCTTACGTAAAGTGGCTCATTGCTTATCAAGAATCTCTGACTCATTATTCCGCCTTCCATCGTTTCTATCGTTAGAGATACTTCTTTATCTGAAACGCCAAAACTTAATGGTGGCATATTTTTTATGTGTCTTACTTGCAATCCTGATTGAAGGAACAACTTTACCAAGTCTGCTGTCTCTTTATCATTTATGCTTGTTATCCATCGTAAACCCTCCTTATTTTTCCCTTCTTTGTATTTGTCTACTATATTCTTGTATGAATCAAAAAGATAATTGTAGCTCATTTTCATACCCCCAATTCCTGTGCATATTGATAGCTTGTCGGCAGCAATGTTTTTGCGTTTTATTTCTTTGATTATCTCTTTCTCATTTTCTATGAGTCTGGTTCTAATAGGTTCGATTCCTTCCTCAATTTCTCTTATTCTCTGATCTGCTAACATTGCCTTACTCCAAAGAGTATCAAACATATACTGATGTTGATCTACAATTTCCTTTACATTGCTATAGATAATCTGTGAGGCTACTTTCAGTTTCTCAAATGACACTATAGGAACAAGATACTCTAATTCGCTTATCATGAAATTACCCTTAATTCCATCTAAATGTCGTAGCTCGTCTACTATTGTCTTGAGATCTTTACAATAAGGGATGTTATCAGGAGTAATTTCAGTTATATATCTAAGTTTAACACCTCTGCTTTTAGCATCAAGAAAAGCTTTCTTTATTGGTTCAAGGGTGATGGTTAATGACGGTCGTGTGTAGTTCATACAAGTATCTATCTTTTTATTTGAATTAGAGAAAAATTGTAACTCTGTATTAATTACCTTATCAGGATCATTTAATACTTCTGTCTTTTCGATATTTTCCTTCTTATCCTTGGCAGTAGTATTGTTGGTACTGATAATAGTCAAGGTGGTATGTAAAACAAATATGAATGTTCAGCTATATATGCAGAGTTCCAATAATAGTAAAAGTATAATTTAAAATGTATTCTTAGATAATTTTCATATTCTGTATATGCTCTTTATGTTAAGCTCGTCTTAGGCTCTCTCCTTCTGTTCTTCTTTTTATACTAACCCCTGTTGCTCCAGCAGATACATCTCCACGTGTTATATCTTTATTATCAATACCTGGTTTATCTTCAGCTCTTCCTACTTTTATACCACTAACCCCTGTTGCTCCAGCAGGGGGTTATTACTCTGTATCTCTAGGCACGGTATCATTATCCTTCTTTCCTGCTGACTTCATGTTTGTTTTAGCATTATCATCTGCATGTAGCTAAAAGCTAAGCTGTGAAAGAAAGAGACAAAAGACCCATTTCTCACAAGGATTCTTATAGTAGACGATGAGCCTGATGTCATCTTAACTCTCGAAGTAGGAAGTTTACTATTATTATCATTATAATGAAAGAATCTTAACCGATATTTACATGCCTAGAATGAATGGGTTTGGATTATCCCAAAGGGTAGTAGACATAGACACAAATACCAGAGTATGTTTTATGTCTTCAGCTGAAGTAAATATTGAAGCGCTTCACCCGAAGTGTATCCTAAAATAAGTTTTGGATGTTTCACAATCAGAAAATAGATAGGAATCAGTGACCGATTGAATTACACTATAATTTTTTTAGGCAGATAAATTATCAAAGCAAAATTTGTCTCACCAGGACGTGGTGAATATCCATATGATGAAAAAGTCAAATGGAAAAGAATCTTCTGGAAGAAAACCTTGGCAGACTGTGCAGTAGATGGAATAGCACCCGAATAGAACATAGTTACTCCCGAACAAGCCACGATGGAATTAGTGAGATGGCTTGAAAGGCTAAAACGGGGGGAAATATCAATTATTGTAAGAAGAGATCTTGATGTGAAATTAAGGTTGACCTAGCATCATTGCCAGCAAATCAACAGCAAAATTTATACGGAAGTCTAGGTGAATTTAACGAAATGAACAAAGTATTCAATATTTCGAATTCAGATACTACGCATGAAAAAATCAAGCAAGACTCACAATATTTGGTAAGGTATCATGAGTATAGCTTTTTAATCTGGCTCTAGAAAATACCTGTATCTTGAAGAGATAGTTGATTTATAAGCAGTACCCAGTTATGAGCAACATTGTCTAGACATCCTAATTGGTATCAGATTAAAGTAGCTCTAGAACAGTTAGGATTTATACAGATTGGAGATTACAGTAACCAAATATTGTATCTTAGAGATTCTCGTGGTAGAACAATCGGGATTGAAAAGTCTAACTTGGCAGAACAGGAAGAGATAATGAATACCTTTCAGATTATATACCCAAGACGCAAGTTAACAGCCTCTCAAGGTTCAAACAATAACTAAGTTAACACAACCATAATAGGGTATGTTTAGGCTTTACACCTATTTTGTTAAATCTGGGGCAAGGAGAATAAAATAGAATCATTGCTGCTCTTCCCTATTCATGTGGTGGTATAAACCTAAATCAACAGCAAGTATAATTACAACAAAAACAACAATGCTTAACCAAAGTTAATAGTGTTATACTTAGATAAGCTTAAGAAGATGCTAATTGACGTAAATCTATGTCAACAAAAACAGAACCAGCAGATGCTGAAGGCGCGTCATCTTCAATGAAAGATGAAATAATCCGAGGGTTAAATGAAGATTTAGCAAGAGAGTACAAAGCAATTATCCAATACGTTGTATTCAGTAATACGCTGAAGGGAGCCGAATATGGAGATATAGCAGAGCAGTTAAAAAAGCATGCTTCACAGGAGCTAGCACATGCATTAGAGGTAGCTAGACAGGTTGACTATCTTGGAGGGGATCCAACTATGAAAGGTAAAGAAGCCGAATATTCTCAGGATTCAAAGACAATGCTTGAAATTGATCTAAGAGCTGAACAAGAAACTATCAAGAACTATAGAGAGAGAATCCGTCAAGCAGAACGTGCTGGTGAATTTGCCCTATCTGAAACATTAAGAGATATTATAGCAGAAGAACAAGATCACGAAATAGATCTGAAAGATGCCCTGGGATTACGATGATAACATAGGCTCGCCATTCAGATTTCTCATCTTCATAGTCTTAATAGCTTGATTATACTAAGCCATTTTATAGGATAATTACACTTATCGAGCTATAATAGCCCGGCATTCCGTGTTAAAACACGTTATAAAATATACAACAGAGACTATCAATGAACATCGGGTGATATGAAATCAGACTATGAAAGTCTTAATTTTGTCTTCAACTCTCATAATATAGTCCTTCTTAACTGGAAATGCTTAAGTTAACAAGACTTTTGAGATAGATCTCGTTTATATGCATGATGGTATCAGAGTTGTTGACTGAACTCGTGTAGAGTTGTTGACTAACCATTATCTCTTTAGCTATATTATGTGCTTTTAATAATAGGAATTATCACCAGAAGTGTTTGCTATTAACTGCCTTAAGGATAGCAATAATAATTCAAAAAGTGTGATTGGCATGAAGGCTTTTATTAGTTGGTTAATCATAATGATGACGATAATCGTTGTGAGACATATTCTGTCTAAAGAAAAACCTCATGGTCCTACAAATCATATGCATGTACACATCGCATTAAAAAATTTTTTTTCTTGCATTGATTGGTCAAAAACTTCTCGCCCAACCGAGTTTGTTCCTCTGCCAGAAGCACAAGAAAGAGTTTTGTCGAATGATTTGACAAGTCGCGTAAATCTTCCCCCATTTGCCAAGGCCGAAAGGGATGGTTATGCAGTTAAATCAAATGATACCAAGGAAGCGTCAAGAAAACATTCTATCTTGCTTAAATTTATAGGCAGGATCACTGCTGGTCAGGATGCAGAGTTCACAGTTGAATCTGGAAAGGCAGTGGCAATAGCCACAGGTGCAAAGGTTCCAAAAGGCGCAGATGCAGTAATAATGATAGAGGACACAAAGCTGGAGAATAATATCGTTAAGGTCTTTAAACAAATAGAACGTGGTAAAAATATTTCAGCAGAGGGAGAAGAAGTAAAGAATGGTCAGACTCTGCTGAAGAAAGGAACATGGCTTTCTTCACAGGATTTGGGCTTAATGGCTTCAGTAGGTCTTGGTAAGGTTCCAGTCTATAAGAAGCCAGAGGTTGCGGTATTTGCTACCGGTGATGAACTTGTCGAACCTGGATCTAAGCTTGATGAGGCTTGCATATATGAAAGCAACAGATACATGATCTCAGCCATGGTCAGAGAATGTGGGGGAAAAGTAGTTGACCTTGGAATATGTAGAGACGATAGAGATGTAATACTTTACAAATTGAAAGAAGCTTTGAACTTCGACATATTAGTCGTATCAGGCGGAGCATCAGTAGGAGAAAAAGATTATGTGCCTGAGATTATAAATGATTTGGGGAAACCAGGATTAGTTGTTCATGGAATCGCTATGAAACCTGGCTCTCCGACGGGGCTAGGCGTAGTTAATTACAAACCGATAATTATTACTCCCGGTTTTCCTGTATCTTCTTATCTTGCATTTTACACATTCGGACGACCATTGATTTTACAAATGTTGAAAACGCAAGGACCTCCAGAAGCAAAATTAATTGCTAGAATGGGAGATAATATAAGCGTGCATAATGACTTTCGTACGTTTGTCAGGGTGAACGTGGTGAAGAAGAATGGTTCCTATTTGGCTATGCCTATTAGTGCCTCTGGAGCAAGTTTGCTTTCTACATTAACAAAGTCAAATGGTATAATTATAGTAGAAAATAACACCAGATTATTGAAGGGAAAAAAAGTAGACGTGATACTGCTAAGAAATCTCGGAGTATATCCGTAATTGTTTGTAGATAAGGTGGGTTGACAGATATCATTGCAAGATGATGTGATGACAGATGGTTTTGGCAGAGTCGCAAGAAAATTGAGAATTTCTATTACAGATAGATGCAATATGCACTGTATGTACTGTATGCCATATAATAACACTGAATGGTTTGAACAGGATGATGTTTTAAGTTATGAAGAGATTTTTAATCTCGCTATATCTGCAGATCTGGGTATCAAAAAGATAAGGATGACAGGAGGCGAGCCTACGATACGACCCAAAATGGAAGATCTGATTAGATCATTATCAAAGATAAGGGGAATTGAATCTGTGAGCATCACAACAAATGGTCTTTTGTTACGTGAGAAGGCCAAGCAACTCAAGGAGGCTGGACTGACTAGCGTAAATATTAGCCTGGATACATTTAGGGCTGACAGATTTAAGTCTATCACTGGTATAGATGGTTTGAACCAAGTCTTAGCATCGATACAAACTGCAGACGATGCAGGACTCAAACTAAAGATAAATACGGTTGTTGTCAGAGGATGGAACGGCGATGAAGTAGTAGATTTTGCAAGATTCGCTAGATCTATGGGTTATACAGTGCGTTTCATCGAATTCATGCCATTGGATGGGAGAGGCATCTGGGGGTCTGATCTCGTCGTTAGTAAGAGAGAAATAATTGAGAGAATTAACAGGAATATACAAGGTTACCATTAAAAAGCGATATTTCCGACCCTGCGATGCTCTATTCTTTTCTGGATGGTAAAGGTACTATAGGATTTATTCCATCAATAACAGAACCATTTTGTCAGTATTGTGATAGAATAAGGATAACCTCTCAAAGTATGTTTATTACATGCTTGTTTGCGAATGCTGGTTATGATTTGAAGATCTTGTTGCGAAGTAAAAAATCTGAGGCTGAAATAAAAAGATACATTCTGGAATGTATAAAGAAGAAACCTGAAGGTGTAGTAGTATGATAAGATCTAATGCACTAAGACCATCATTAAATCTTATGCACAGAATAGGCGGTTGATATAACCTTTTATAAATATAATATCTTCTTGGATTTGTTTCCGGTCCTCATAATTTCAGGTTAATGATTTTTTGCCGTCGCGATCAATGAGTTTCATATCCTCTTAGATTTCGGTTGAAGCGAGGATATTTATTTATCCAATTATTTACTGTCGGAGTGTAATAGTAGTAAATGACAGAAACGTTTATGGAGGATTTTGAAGATATCATAGAAAATATTTTTCCATTATTTTTGACATATTCAATTTAACCACATCTTTATCTGTCAATGTTTCTGGATGTTCTTTTTTTAAATGTCTTAATGCAAACCTGACATTGTCGCCGCACAGCTTGCATTTAGCTTTACCAAACATGTTGTATGTTAGTGTGCTATCGCTGTAAAGTCTTTTCTATCATATTCATGTCTTCATTACTTGCTTTTTAAATACCCAATACTATATAAAGACATAGAACTACTTTGACTGTTCATTATTAACTGCTATGTATATATATCAGTCATGACGAAAAATGGAGAGACGTTGTGTACTATGAAACACCCAGTCTGCATGATATATTTATAATTAACCTTTTTGACGATGAAATTGTAGTTTATTGGAGAACACTCTTCAAGGGTTTTATGCTCGGCATTACGAGAAGAAATGACATTCGAATTTTATAATGTTTCAGCTGCAATTCCAACTTCGTAATTCCTCAGCTCAGTGCCCTTCAAATCGATTGCAATCTCATCATTATTGAGTAATATTTCATTTTCTGTAATTCTTAATGGCGATCCATTATAATGCATACCAGCAGAGGTTATAGTAATTTCTTTATTATTTTTAATCTCAGCATCAAATATTATATTCTTAGAATAATTTTTTATTGTCAAATGCCGAGGCTTGTACATTATGCTCCATTCTCTGCTGCCCCGTTCCGCGGTCCATCTATTTTCAGATACTATTGCAATTAGATTATTTAGCTTATCAAAAAAGTTGATGTCAAACAATATGTATTTTCCATCTTCTCTCTTTATCGATATAATATCAAAATCATCTACTACTAGAATCCTTGAAGTGTTAACAAAGATGCGTTTACCTACATTTACATACATCTCCTGCGAGGATATGCTGAAAGTGTCTTGTTGGTGCACTTTATTATAAGGGTCAGCTTTGGCGCTACGTAAAGTCGATTCTGATATTTCTTTTAAATCATATCTCATACTGTGATAGGGACAGAGTGCTACCATATTCTCGGGAAGGAATGCCTGAATATTGTAGTAAGGAACAATATGAACATATTCTAATATAGGACAGCCGCATATAGCACATCCATAGAATGCAGCTTTTCTAAGTTGTGTCTGGATTTGTAAAGGAGCTATGTTGTTTGTAGACATTAAAGATCTTTGGTAGTATTATCAATTTACAAATTATATAAAAATTATTTTATTTGCAATATATCGTTTGGACTTAGAAAATATTCATTTACCTCGACGTGGATTAAGTAAATATGCATGCATTGATTTATGGAATGCTGATATTTCTTTAGCTCTATCAACAATCAAAAAATCAAAAAGACTGAATATAGCTACAATCGATTGAAAAGCTAATAAATCTGCGATCCTTACATTATTTGGTGAATATTATTGCAACAGTATGCACATCCGGAAGTTCTAACTGACACTCTTTGGGTTGAGAATCATCTGAAAGATGAAAACATTCGCATAGCTGAAGTAGACTATGATCCGAGGGCAAATTATGAGCTAGGACATATACCTGGATCAGTATTGTTTGACTGGAAACGGGACATAAACGATCCTATTAGTAGAAATATTTTGAGCAAGCAGTCTTGTGAGGAGTTGCTGCAAAGGTTTGGCATTAATAATGATACTACACTAATACTCTATGGAGATTTTAATAACTGGTTTGCAGCATTTGCATTTTGGGTGTTTAAGTATTATGGATACAGGGACGTGAAAATCATGGATGGAGGCAGAAAGAAATGGTTAGAAGAAGACAGGCAACTAAGTAAGGAGGTTCCAAATTATCCTAAGGGCAATTTTAAAGCCTCTGAGCCAGATGATAATATTAGGGTCTTTATGAATTATGTAAAAGAAACGCTGGGGAAGAAGGATAATGCATTAGTTGATGTTAGAAGTCCTAAAGAGTTCACTGGCGAAATCTTAGCTCCCCCAGAATATCCTACTGAGCATGCACAGCGTGGAGGACATATCCCTGGAGCAGCTAACATACCCTGGAGCCAAGCCGTTAACGATGATGGAACATTCAAGTCGGTAGACGAGTTGAAGAAACTATATGATGCAAAGGGAATAATTCCCGATAAGGAAATCATTACATATTGTAGGATTGGAGAAAGATCGTCTCATACATGGTTCGTTTTGAAATATCTTCTCGGTTATCCTAACGTCAAGAATTACGATGGATCATGGACGGAATGGGGAAATATGATTGCTAATCAGATAGAAAAATGAACGACTAACTATAGGAAATTTAATTAGAGCAGGTTCCACAGGAACAAATAAAGTATATGTGTAGATATATTTTTCTTATTTTGTTTTCTTCACAATAAAATGGAAAAGGTTTCCCTCAGATCTTGTTTCCAAGAGAGACTGACCGTTCTGCTCTGACCACCTTATCATTTCTAGATCTGCAGTAGGATCATCTGATACGAGATGTACAACTTCACCTATGGGAATTTTTGTCAACAATTCATCGAGTTTTGTAAGAGTAGCAGCGCATTCGACTCCTATTTCAAACATCTCATGGTCGGGGAATGCTACAAAGCACCTAACATGTAGCTGTTGAATTAGAGAATTTATTTTATTATGGCAGTTCTCAATTGTTTCTAACGCTCCAAGCTCCGCTACTCTATTAGGCTCCAACTTCGCAAACCAGCCATCTGAGTAAGGAAAATCGTTTACTGTCTTTGGTCGAATAATTATGGAATCGTTAATTTCAACGATCTTACCACTGATTGGACTTCGTACGGCCCCGAAATATTTCAAACTCTCCAATGTTCCAATACTCTTTCCTGCTTCTATTTTTGTTCCTACTTGCTTAATTTTTACTTTAGATAATCTGCCAGCGATAGCTGTTAAGATAGTTGTAACTCCAATGGTTATTAATTTGTCTTTATTTTTCACCCAAACAAGACCCTCTGTGTCATATAACAATCCTTCCGGAAAGATACAGCGATTTATCTCCATATTATTGGGAAACAATAATGGCGATATATACGTTGGAGCCATGCAGCGGGCTGATCGCATATGCCTTTTTTATCAGTTAAAAACGTCAGCGATTCAGTACAGTTAATGCAAACGAATGTTACAAAACTGAGAAAATCATGACACAATTTGGCTTATTTCAGAAATTTGTTCTGAAATCAGTTACTAAACAATAAAAAAAGGGCTCCCCTACTTTTGCTCTCCCAGTTTTAATTGAGAGCCGCATATACTTTGCTTGTAGTATGAAATTATATCAAAAGTATCAAAATTAAAGTCTATGTAAAGGCTCTTAGCCGTCTCAATAATTATATACGTTAAAACAAAGATCTCAAACTGCCAAACTAGATACGATTTCAATAGTTGGCCCACTAATAACAACAACCAGCATGAAGCCACATTTGCTAGAGGATTTCTTACCCAACACTTTATTTTTAACATAATGAAATTTGTATTGATAGTATGCTGCTTCAGATGATGATTTTAGTTATACAGCAAATTGTTAATGACGATGATGACGATGAGGATGCGTTGCCATATAATCCTTTATTGTATTACTACTTGTTGATTGTATGCCTGTAATATTTTTTCCAGTTTGAGAACCATTGATTATTGCATTTGAATAAACGGAATTTCCAGCTCCAGCGTCTTTGACATTTATGCCGTTTGCGGATTTTATCACTGTATTTTGGTATATGTTATTATTAGAAGAATTATCTTTTACATAAATTGCGTTAGTAGTATTTGAAATTGTATTATTGTATATCTCATTGTCGTGCGATTGTGAGACGAAAATACCTGTTGCTTCGTCATGGACATAATTATTTCTGGCAACAGAGTTATACATATTTCTGCTAAAAAATATCCCTGGTTCCACGTTCCTATATACTTGGTTGTCTTCTATTGTTATATTGTAGCAGTTTAGAGAACAAATGATCCCTATGCCACCATTATCATTGACCGTGTTGTTTCGAATTAACATACCGTGAGTTCCAGTATGCGGATCAAGTCCGTATTTGGAATTGTTGTAAATATGGTTGCCTTCAATAATCATATCTCCTACATCGCTAGAATAGAAACCAAAATAAAGATCGTGTATGCTGTTATGTCGTAGGATGCTACCGTGACCTCCAAGATAAGTAAGCCCAGTAACGCTGGCGCCTACTCCTCCCTCATATCCTAAGTACGCAATCTCTGAGTTTGTAATATCTGTAGTACCTGTTGCGTCTCTTTCAATTATTATAAATGGTCTTGGTGAACCCGCGTGGACCTCGTATCCACTGCTTTGGAGTATTCTTGTTCCATTACTGACTGCATAGTACTTGGTTGCTGGATTCCACGAAGTTATGGCTACCGAATCTACCTTTAGGCTGCCGTGCACGTCTATATTGTATGCAGTGGTTCCATCTGAAATTATCTTTAGCCATGAAGCATCAGTCGAATTTATGTATAATGTAGCTCCTTTTGAAACCGTCAAATTTGCATTTAAAAGCCACACATTCTTATTAGAAGAGAAAGAAGAATCAGGCAGTCTTTGCTTTTGTATGTCCAAGATAATTGGACCTTTTAGTTCATTATATATATCTGACAGATTTGCAGAAGTGCAACTTACGATAATTAGTCTTGCAGATTGATTATAGTTGATACAAGGAGAGCTTGCTGTTGTATTCGGTTGCGCCATCGCCTCTTGATATTTATAAACATAGTATAGTGTGATAGGTATAGCAGAAATAATCATCAACGTTAACGCAGACACAATGGCAATGATGTATATTGACATTAAGAACATGACTCGTTATTACTGTATGGATATATATGTCCACGGGATCCTGTTGTCACAGAGCAACAGCCAATTTGATGAACACTACCCTCATGAACATTTGTTGCATTGGCAATAGACGATATTGTTATGATGAGCGTAATTGCCTGAATTTTTGTATGGGTTGAGCTCCAAGTTAAAAGTTTCGTGTGGGTCTAGATTTCTTTTTATTTGAGCAAATATCTGATGCGATGGTTTTTCTTGAAATTGTAATTCGGCGGCTATGCATATAGATCAGTGTGGTCGCCAGCCTGGATATACGATTGTGAAAAATATTATAGTAATAATTTTGTCGTAGGATCAGCAAGTTTTTCTAGCATTTCTTTATGCAGGGTTTATTTTTTTGAAAATGATTCGTTTTTATATTTCATGATTTAGTTCATTAGTAAGAGAAGCAGCGGAAAAATATGATATTGATAAAGTACACGCAGACAAAGCATACGACAACGACTTCAATATACTAGATACATAAATGCCGAACCAGCTATTAGTATTAGAAATAACGCATCTACCAAATCAAAATGATGTCCTCTAAAAAGAGAAAGTTTTCCTTATTAAGAAACTTGGATATGTGCAATGCAATCGAGAGATCTAAAGGAATCAGGTAGAAGATGGATAGCTGAAATAGTGTTTTCTTCAAAAAAAAGAATGCTAGGTGAAGACCTGTTATCAAAGAAATTTAGTGCTCAGAAAGTAGAATCTGGATTAAAAGTCATGTTCTACAACCAGTTTCTGATACAAAGCTGGGAATGGGTGTTGTAAGATTACTTAATATGCATCATGACGATGGCAAAAGTAGTATTGCAAATTTAGAATTATTGATTGATCAAGTGATGAAGTGTGGTGGAATTAATTCAGCCATAAACAAATTAAGCCAATCGGAACAACACGAGAAAGAAGAAAGGCATGATATAGAAATAAGTGCTGAGGCATTAGTTTTAGTAGATCATCAGACGAACAAAAATAATAGTAGTAGTAACTAGAAGAAAATGGAAAAAGAAAAAGAAAAAGAACCCTTGATAGCAGCATTCGGACAAGATAATAATCATGATGAACTTTCTGAAGGACAACTTGGATTTTTCGAGAACAAAATCATAGAAAAACGTTCATCATCGTCAACAACCAAGTTGAAGAATCAAAATGAGTACTTTATGAATAGTAGCTAATAAAAAGCAAAAAGAAACAGGACCTATTGATCCTGTTCATCTCATAAACCACATTATGAAACCTGACGAAGCACCAAAAGCATACGAGATGTTTGATAAGAAAAAGCGAGGTAACCAAAGTTATTCTAAAACCCTAATGAAGATTTGCTTAGTATAGTTATTGTTAGTCATTGTTGACTTGATAGTAACAGACAAGCGAATTTTGGATTCGTACGAGGCTCCTGTGATAAAGGGGCTATTATCAGCCAGCTCCGTGTTTGGCCTTTCCCCTTTACCATAATAGTGACCTTCGGTGAACGAAGCCAAAACCCGGGACACCGTTTTACAGGAGCCTTCAATTCATATATTTGTTCCAATTTAAAAGATTTATGCTTACGATACTTATTTTAAAATTAAAAGTTCATCAAAATATCTAGATCTGAGATGGTGCAGGATTATGATATAGAATATGAGTATGCTTGACGGCGAACCAGAAATCTTAGGATATTAAATTATATGATTGTATGGACTGTAGCACTTTGTGTATATGCTCGCTGGACAAATAACTTGTTCTGTCCTGTCCACAACTATGAATTGTATTGGTGTGTTGAATAACTGAACTGCTGCTTACTTTACCAAACAAGCTATATTGTGGTATATGGTATATGACTAGCCATTGTCTGATAATACTAAGGACAAGAAGAAGAAGAACGAGAAAAGAAACAAGAGAAAAATAAACTGGAGCGAATACAACGAATCTCTAGTCAGACGTGGTGAAGTAATGAATGTTTGATACGGATTTTTTAGCGAATTGGCTAGCAGAATGAATTAAAGAAAATGAACAAGGGAAAGGAAGGAAGGAGCAAAATACCTTTATCCGAATTCCTTGATATTGCTGCTGCTCGCCACCGTACACGTCTACCTGCTACCTTACAGACAGCTGCTGGAAGGATTTCTAAGAATGATGTCAATACACATAGAAAAACTGCAAGAAGCAGTACCAGATTACACTACGATGTGGTGGAGAGTAGTGGTAAAGGTAAAGGTACATCTAAACCCAAAGATAAACCTCGAAAAAGACGTCATAACAATAATAGCAGTTGATTCTACTGGAATAAAAGTGACAAACAGAGGAGGTGAGTGGATTAGAGAGAAATGGAATAATAATAATAATAATAACAAGAAAAGGAGAGGCTTTATCAAAATACACGTAGCCGTGAATGTAAGGACAAAGAAGATACTGTCAATGGAAGTAACAAAAGAGGATGTTTATGATGATGGCAAGATGTTAAAGAAACTGGTTGATAATGTTGTTGTGTCAGAGAATAATGATGTGAAGAAGAAGAAGAAGATACTAGCAGATGGTGCTTATGACTCTAATGATAATTTCAGGTATATTGATAAAATGAAAATAGAGCCTGTTATAAGAGTAAGGAAGAATTCATCAACCAAGGCACACGTTTGTAGTAGTATGCCCAGGAAAATGGTTGTGATAGAACAGCTCAGAGACATGAAACGATGGAAGAAAAACATGGATACGGTATGAGATGATGGATAGCTGAATCTGCATTCTCCTCAATAATAAAGAGAACGTTTGGTGAATAATATGTGTCATCTGTAAAATGGAACAATATTGTAAATGAACTACTACTACTAAAAGCTTCTATTTACAATATGTTCGTCGATAAGACTGCTGCAGTATAAAATAATTTTCAATCAAATATTCTTTCATATTCTAGTTGTTCGACAGACCAAATTGTATACTTTAATGACCATGCAAACCCAAAAATATACATATATAACGGAATCAGTAACATTGTAGCTAGTGTAACAAATGTCAGAACAAGGTATAGGAGGCTATAGGTGTCAATCCTGCGGAGCGACATTCAATTCTCTACAAGAATTAGATACTCATACTAGGAAAGAACATGCAAACACAACAAACATGTGACGATAAGCAAGATAGCCACGAGTCTTACATATTCTTTTGAATGCTATGATATTACAACAACATCAACAATAGAAGAAGCACAAACTAATCAACCAGAGCCATTTATCTGGGAACGTAGTGCAGCAGATGCCCGTACAATTCTATACTAACCTTTCAAAATACAAAAACATTCTAGAAGTCATTCGCAATGGTCAGCCAGGGTCAACTTCGACAACATACCAAATCAATCCACCACTAGACTAATAACACAAAATTACTCTGCGTCATCTATTTCTTTCCTGTTCTTGCCTTGCTGCTTCTCCCCTATCTTTGGCATCTCGCCTTTCGGTCTGCTTTTCTTTATTAGGTTGTTCAGCTTCTTCAATTGTTCTTCCCTGTTCTTGTTGAGCTATATCTCCTCTATCTAATGTTTCATCATCACTTTCTGATGACATCATATAGCTATATCGACTTTAACACATAAAAATAGTCCTATTCTTGTCTGCTTCTATTTTCATCTTGGTAACAATATTTATTGGAAGGGTAGTAAGTTGGTTTAGTCAACCAACTTACCATGTCGTTACCTGGTATCTAACAGTTAACTTTCGTGTTTATACGTGATTATTGTCATATATTTAGTGTAGGTGTAAAAGAGAACAAAATATGGTAATCCCCGCGAACGAGGATATAATCGTAGGCGCAGTTGAAAAAGTAAGCAAAAGCGTTGTAAATATTGCTAGTGTAAGAATGATACAGGACCAATTATTTAGAGTATTTCCAGTTGAAGGAGTAGGTTCTGGTATTATAGTGGACAGTAAAGGTTTCATACTTACTAATAACCATGTTGTTGATGATGCGCAGAAGTTAAGGATAACATTAAAAGATGGCAACGTATTCAATGGGGTGGCAATTGGTACTGATGAAGTTACAGATTTAGCTGTCATAAAAGTAGACTCAAAAGAAGCACTTCCATTTGCACAATTAGGAAATTCAGATCAATTGAAAATAGGACAAATAGTAATTGCGATTGGCAATCCCTTTGGTTTAGCTGGTGGTCCAACGGTAACAGCTGGAATTGTCAGTGCATTAAACCGCAGTTTACAATTTGAAACTGGAGCACTTGAGTTAATTCAAACCGATGCTGCTATAAATCCTGGTAACTCAGGTGGACCTCTGGCAAATACAAATGGAGAAGTAATCGGAGTTAATACAGCCAAGATGCCTTATGCACAAGGCATCGGATTCGCAGTTCCTGTAAACACTGCTAGAATAATAATGAAGGATTTGATAGAAAGTGGACGAATTACAAAAAGGCCATGGATAGGAATTACAACTATAAAGATAACTAGACAATTAGCGCAGTACTATAGATTGCCAACAAATGAAGGTGTGCTTATTGCACAAGTAGAACCACAAAGTCCGGCAGATTATGCTGGTTTAAGGAAAGGAGATATTATTGATGCGATAGATGGAAAAAAAATAACTGATCCTTCAGAAATGTCATCAAATATATTGAAAAGAAGCATAAACGAGAAAATAACAATGACCATCAATAGATACGGAAGACAATTTGACTGCCAATTACAACTTTTAGCGCGTCCTAACCGACAGCAGCGAAGGTAAGTGTAAATTAAATTATCGAAAAATCATTTATAGGTATTTCTGGAACCTGATATTGAATATCAATAATTAGATATACTAACATAATGCCATCGTGATAACAGTAGTAAGATCCTACTACCGATATATTTTGTTGTTAATGTCGTTATCTGATACGTGGATTCAGATTTATCGAAAGAATAGCTATAGTCAAATATTGAAGACATAATCAGAAAATGTATAGACCCATATGAGGAGGGAAACTGAGAAAAGGAGCAGGAAAAGAGGTAAAACGCAGGCAGCGCAAACTGAAGTAACAAAGGCGAAGACAAAATTCCTACCTTTTGAAGAAGCAAGGAAATTTGTTCACGGCCTTAAACTCAGAAATGTGAGAGAATATGAAAAGTGGTGCATATCTGGAAATAAACCCGAATACATACCATCACATCCTAAACGGATATATGAAAAAGAATGGAAAGGTTGGAAGGATTGGCTGAATAACTATACCAAATATAACTTCAATACAAAATTCCTACCTTTTGAAGAAGCAAGGAAATTTGTTCACAACTTAAAATTGAATAATCAAGATGAGTGGAGGGAATATAGCAGATCAGGAAGGAAACCTGAGAACATACCAGCAACTCCAGAAGGAGTCTATAAAAAATACTGGGAAGGTATGGGTGATTGGCTTGGTACTTATACTAAAGCTAATTTTGATAGAGAATTCCTATCTTTTGAAGAAGCAAGGAAATTTGTACATTCTCTTGGTTTGGACAACGTTAGACAATGGGAGAGTTGGTGTAAATCTGGAAAAAGGCCAGAGAACATACCTTCAAATCCAGAAAGAGCATATAAAAAAGAATGGAAAGGTTGGAAGGATTGGCTTGGCACAGGATTCCTACCGTTTGAAGAAGCAAGGAAATTTGTACATTCACTTAGGATCAAGAGTGATACTGAATGGAGAAAATATTGTAAATCTGGAAAAAAACCAGAGAACATACCTGCAAATCCCCTCAAGGTGTATAAAAATATAGGATGGAAAGGAATGAGAGATTGGCTTGGTATAGAAAGAATTGCCCATAAAGATAGAATATATAAGTCATTTGAAGAAGCAAGGAAATTTGTACATTCCCTTGGACTGAAGAGTTCTGAGGAATGGTATGAATTTTGCAAATCTGGAAAAAAACCAGACGATGTACCATTTTATCCTCAAATAATATATAAAAATGAATGGAAAGGCATGCCTGATTTCCTTGGATATGAAGGACATTGGACAATCGCTAGAGTAAAGGGATTATTGAGAGATTGGATTAAAAGTGGATATATTTATCAGGAAGATGAAATTGTTCTATACCATTTATTAACTACAAAGGGATTGTTGAATTTACACGGACGTCACGCACAAGTTTTCAAAAGTCTTATTGGGGCAGCACGTAAGCCTGAGGGGCGCAAGGCCTTAGAAGAATATGTAAATTCCGATTTACAAACTCCACCAGAATCATTAGAAGAAGATGAAGAAATAGGAATCGCATCTTCCCAAGAGATCGCCAATTTAGTGGAAAATGAAAGTAAAAATCCATTAGATTATGGTAAAATCAAAACAGTCGAGCAAATCTTTGCCACCTGTAATAAATTAGAATCATATACAGAAGATATAGAATCCATGCAGTTTTATGTTAATAAATCTACAAGGGATTTATGGTCAAACGCATTCAGAGATGAAAAGGATGCTATTTCAAAGGTACGGAACGAAGGCAAGAATGGCAATAGATACCATGATACAGTACAGGAAATATTTCTTTCAGATTATGAGGGAGCACAGAGTATTCAACCTCCAGAAGGTTACGCATTCAGGGATAAAGACAATAAGAGTTTAGAACCTACACTGATGCAGCGCTACGTAGCCTACAAAGTTAAGACAAATCGACATTTCGGCAATTTCTCTGGAACTGGAACAGGAAAAACGCTATCAGCAGTGCTGACAAGCCGCGTGATAAACAGTAGGATGACATTGATAGTATGCCCAAATGATGTGGTAGACCAATGGAAAACTAACATCTTGGAGATATTCCCTGATTCTGTTGTCATAACAAAAAAAGAGGCTTTTGATGAAGAATATGATCAAAGTAAAAACAAATATTTGGTTTTAAACTATGACTTATTCAGCCAACCATATTCTCCAAATCTGATCTTGGATCTGGTGAAACAAAAAATTGACTTTGTCGTGCTAGATGAGATACATTTTACAAAGAAAAGAGATGATAGTCATGAAAGTAAGAGACGACATAATATTGAAGGTTTAATGACTGAAGTTAGCAAGAAAAACAGTGATGTATATGCCCTTGGACTATCACTACACCAGTAATAAATGAATTAGAAGAGGGCAAATCATTACTGCAATTAATAACAGGTAAAATATATGATGATATCTCAACCAGACCAACACCACAAAATGCGGTCAAATTATATGAAAAATTATCATTGATCTCAATCAGAGAAATACCTCTATATCCTCCACCACATAGAGAAGATATAGACGTTGAAGTAGATATAAGAGGAAGCAATATCAGCATAAAAGAATTAAAAAGAAATCCACTTACAGTTGAACGCTTAATTTCTGATGCGAAAATACCTAAAATAATTGGACACATACAAGGTCCAACTATAATTTACACAGAATACGTTACAGGCATCGTTGAAAAGTTAAGAGAGGCTGTAGGTGCATAATCTTCGACTCCTTGTCTTCCAACTTCAAAGAGAACCACATGCCTATAGCTGCATACAATAGATTCTCTGGCAAAATCTTGTAATGCTGCAGGAGAATATTTTCACAATGCAATGCAGCTTCGTCAAATGTTTCTATCGATGTATGCATACTTTTTACCTCCAAGTATAGAGTAAAACCATGTTTACAATGATAATGATAGTCGTTATGCTTTTCATTTGCAGAAAACAGAATCTATATTTATACCAATAAATGAAACTGTAGAAGATCGATAAGATCTTTCTTTTTATTTATTTATTTTTATTTTCTGATTTAGTTAATCAACATCTGCATGTGTGCGAATTGGTTTTTGAATTTGTATCAAGTACTTGTTTATTATGCTAGGATATGTATAGCAGTGGCAAAAAGCATTATTGCTTTGATCCATCTATTTGAGATAAGATCCATTGTAGTGTTTCTATTTCAATCACTAAGGTTCATTGTATATAGGATTGTGTGCTTCTGAGCTCATCAATTCTATCTATCAGTGTTTTTTCAAAATCTGATAGTAATGGTGATGTTTCCATCACGTGATAGATAGACTTGATTTGACAGAAGCTAAAAAAGGTCATGATTATTTTTAATGCATATACAGAAATAAGATGGATTTAAGGCTTTGCAACAGTATGTATTGGACTAGATTATATAGCATACCATGTAAATAAAACATCATCAATTAATGACTATAGGTTACAAATGGACTGCATTAAGTAATACAACAATTGGAACCTTGATGGCTTCACTTGATACAAATATAATTATTATCGCATTACCGACCATTGTATCTGACATCCACGTATCACTTTTAACTCTAGTTTGGATAGTTCTTGGATACTGGCTTGTGACTGCATCCATTCTTCTTAATCTTGGCAGGCTTTCAGATATGTTTGGAAGAGTAAAGCTATACAATATGGGATTTATTATCTTTACAATAGGATCAGCATTATGCAGCCTTTCTCAAACAGGAGAACAACTGCTGTTATTTAGAGTAGTTCAATCATTAGGAGCAGCTTTTCTTTTCTCAAATAGTGCTGCAATTATTACTGATGCATTTCCTGAAAATGAAAGAGGAAAAGCACTTGGGCTAAATCAAATATCAATTGTCGTCGGTTCCGTGATGGGATTGATATTTGGAGGATTCCTTACTTCTTTTCTGGGATGGAGATCCATATTTTGGATAAACATACCTATTGGAATATTTGCAACCATTTGGTCGTATACTAAGTTACGTGAATTAGGAACAACTAAAAAAGAAAAAATAGATTTTATAGGCAATGCTACATTAGCTATAGGATTATTTCTTATTTTAATAGGAATAACATTTGGTTCCTTTCAAATTCTTACCAGCATACCGTTTGAAATGCATTTGTTTATTACTGGAGGTTTGTCTCTAATAGCATTCTTCGTATTTGTAGAACGAAATGTGATTAAACCAATGATTGATTTATCATTGTTTAAGTTAAAGTCTTTTTTAGGTGGAAATATTGCAATATTTTTTAATTCAATAGCAAGAGGTGCGTTTACCTTGATCATGACGTTTTATCTTCAAGGGCCTACTATGAAACTTAGTCCACTTGCTGCAGGCATATACCTTCTTCCAGTCTCTATAGCATTATCTATTTTTGGACCTCTTAGTGGTTGGATATCCGATAGATATGGATCTCGGGTAATTTCGTCTATTGGTCTTTTTGTTTCGGCAATTGGATTCCTTATCTTGACAAGCCTTGGTATAAAATCTACTTTCATAGAAACCTTGTTGCCCCTGACACTCATCGGCGCGGGAATGGGCATTTTTGCTTCACCCAATAGAGCATCAATAATGAATGCGGTTCCAAGATCTCAAAGAGGAGTAGCGGCAGGAACAAGTACTATGTTTGTACTCAGTGGAAGCACATTAAGCTTAGGCTTGGCATTTTTGGTATTGTCTCACACTATGCCATTAAATTATGCCCAATCTATTTTTCTAGGAACAGAGGAGACAACAAAAGCCAAAAACAATATTGATGATACCAGGAATAACATAAATAATACGAAGCAAAATCGCAATCATAACAACAATCTCAAGATCAGTACAATTCATTCGACCACGATTCTCAAAGATTTTCTAGCCTCCTTACACTATGTCTTCCTTCTTTCAGCTATTCTAATGTTCATCTCAATAATACCATCATGGATAAGAGTCGGAAATGATGATAATAACAAAGACAATCAGCCTAGCTATATCAAATTGAGATAGCAGGTCAAACTACCTAATGATTCTAAAACATCGTATAATAGAAAAGATACCATGTTGCATTATATCCAAAAGATATCACTTTATTATATCTAAAAGCATAAATATTTACCAAGATATAATCATATCATAACAATATGATCTACTACTGCTGCGATTCTATGCGCAGATTAAGTAAGATGAATTTCATTGATCATGATCACAGAGGGCAGGCAGTAATTTACCTTGATAATGTTCATGTTGAATCAAATCTCCCGTCAGAGCTGAGATATTATAGGTATTGCATACATTGTGGTATTGACACAAGAATGCATCCAATTGAGATCGATTCAAAAGATTGTACTACACTAGGAAGAGGTCTGTTTAACAAGAAAATACTTTTATATTTTGGACAAAAAGAAAATCCTATACAAAATGAAAGAATCAACAATAACAATCAAGATCATTATGTTTTTAATCCGGCCTCCTTGAGTGATTTAAACAATATCCGATCAGATGATGCTAATTATCCTACTGAAATGTGCTTAGACTATTGCCCTTATTGTGGGTATGGTTATTCCGTTACTAATGAAACTCAGAATGAGAATTTTCTTATTTTATCTAACTATTTGGTGTAAGTATGCAGAGAGCATAATTTAATATGGCACTGAATTCTAATAACAAAAGATAACTGCAATATTGCCAAAAGCAATGTAAAAGCAAGCCAAGCCTAGTGCCTTTATCAGTATCTTCGGATCAAAAGAAAGGGGTTAATAACTATGAACAACAGTTACTACAATTTTCCCTCCCTGTCAATGTAATAATATTATTATATTTTATTTTTTATAACAGATTTGATTCTATCTTTAGTTTCATAACGATAGCAAATACACTTTGCTCATTGATACAAAAATAATATATCATAGGTGAGAGAGAAGTATCGTCAGATTATACCGCCGAATATGTATTTAATGTACATATGACGTCTAGTTAGGCAATGCGATTTTAGGTGGTTTGTATTTTTACTTTTTAATGCTTTCTAGATTGATTTCCCTTCTTTCTTTTGTGGAGGGATATCTCCTTTTTGTAAGTGCTCTGTTACTACATGTCTCTGCATGTCCCCTAGACTTTGAAATTGTAATTTACATAACTTGCAAGTAATACTGTGACTCTCGAGCAACGTGTCTTCTACGGACATATAGACCTAACACAAATTATATCGCTAACATTGCTAATAAATAGTAGCAAAAATCTTATAGTATAAGAACAATCTAGACGCTCGAGAAAACACATTGTTACAAAAAAAAACAAACAAACATGTGCTTCGCAACGTAACTGACAATGATATTTTAGGTATCTTTACACTCAAGAGGTACAAAAGTTCTAATTTCTTTGTAAATCCGTTCTTAACATCATCTTCTATAACTCTATTCATTATTCCACTACAGTCAAATTATACTTCTTCTAAACGATAGCGTATTGATAACTCAATTGTCAAATAGTGTATAGAGAAATATCCAAATTCCTAAATCAGAAGAGAGAAGGCCATGCGTCATTGCTTTTCTAAAAACTAGCTGGTTTTATTTCCAATTTCAGCAATATTGGAAGCAGCATTGGTATTGTTAGATGTGCTATTAACACGTTGGGAATAAAAGTTTGTAACGATGCATTTCTTCGTTTGAACTGACATGATGCCGCCAGAGCAATCATCCGACAAGGTAGAATTATAACCTGGTAGGCTTGTCTCGGTAACGCTATACATTCCCATATGCAATCTTATGGGAATACCAGATGAACTACCACGAAAAGAACTCGGGAATGGATCATTAGCATGAATATTAATTGTAAAATCCGAAGGCATCTTGTTACTACACCTTCACTAATTACTTTATTCGTTACTATCAACGTTCCGTATATGTCATTAGTTGATGGTGATGCTGATGTAGTTGAATGAATTTAAGCAGGTTAATAATATGAGATTGCCAAACCCACGGTAAATATTATAATAGCAGCAAGTTTCATAAAAGGCATGACGTAATTTTTACGTTCTCTGGTATATAATAAGCTTGATAATAACTCCAACAGGGAAAAACATTTCCTTTGGCTATGTGAACCAATAAGAGGCTTCTATAACGAACTCCTTCTTTGGCTAATATGGCTAATATAATTTAGTATAAACAATATTAGATACGGTAACCATTTGGTACCTATTATTGATGGCGGCGACATTTCAGTGTAACAGTTGTAAAACAAAATTTCAAGTGATTAGAATATCTGCCAGAAGTGATCCTCGGTATTGCCCATATTGCGGTAGCAATACAATAGAAGGAGATAATATTATCCTATGTTAGAACGGATCTGTCATTACATTACATGATCTCTTTATATGAAGATATGCAAATTGTAAACACATTATTTTACACGCCAAAATAATGTTAATAATCAAAACAAATCACCAATTCAGATCTTATGACATAAAATTATTAGCCATTACAATCTCACAGTTAAATATACAAATTCAGTAAAAGTATGCAATGGTAACAGTAAAAGCTACGTATATCAAATGTTAAGCGATCTAAAAAAGGAAAAGCTTGTGATTGATTTGTATTATAATCAACGAAATAACGTACGCCAAATAGCTCAAGAAGCAGGGATGTCGTTTAGAGATTTACTGCTATATTAAAGAAAGAAGAAGAGGCATGGAAGTGAAATTGGAAACGAAAACGGAATAGTGGCAGTGGAAAACCAGCAACAGCAACAAAGTTATGATTGCAACAATAACAACAACTCACGCAATGAAAAAGCCACTCAAGCTTACAAACTCCATGACAAAAGACAAAGCCTGTAGAGGTGGCTATTCAGTTAATTTTTCTGAAAAGGAAACAACCAAATATTACAAAGCTAAAGCATCCATATAAATTTATTCAAGTCTATATAGAAATAGGCCATCTCTTCCAATCTTTTTGAAATCATATAGAGAACTTCTCCTCTTGATACAAGTTCAATTCCTAGTCCCAAGGCTATTCCTTTTGATGCAGATCGTAATTTGTGGGTAGCTGGGTGGACTAGAGTTTTGAGATTTACTTCCAATTACCTTATCTCAACCATCATCAATGTAGTTGGAAAGCATGACTTTGTAACTCCAGATGTGGCCCCGCCTCAAGAGCCGCTATGGATGTAGGAGTTGCTTTGCACCTTGGACTATGTATTGAACCGCAATAGCAGCAATAAAAACTGCAAAGACCCTTGTAATTATCATAGAACCACGTCTTCCAAGTACCCTGTAGATCGTATTCACGAATCCTAAAACTACATACGTAATGCCAATTACAATTGCAATAGAGAATACAGTTACTAGTAGTCCAGAAGTTTGAAATGAAATTATTACTGATGTAATGGCCCCGGGACCTGCAAGTAGAGGAAAAGCTAATGGAACCACCCCTGATTCCCCAAGGAACGGTCTCTGTTCTTTTGTTATCGGTTCTTCTCCTGCTGTCTTTCCTAGTCTATCCTCTTCTTCTTCTTCTACTCGACCACTACCAAATCTCCAAACTCCATGAGTCAATAATTCGATTGACACAATAAACAACAGTACACCACCTGCGATCATGAAGCTGAAAATAGTTATTCCAAATATGTTCAGTATCTGGGTACCAGCTACTGCAAACACTACGAGTAAAGCAGCTGCTGTAACGATGGCAGTTTTTGAAACCGCCTTTCGTTCATCTTTTCTCATTTTTTCAGTTAGGGCAATAAATAGAGGA
Organism: Nitrososphaeraceae archaeon; assembly: GCA_019246625.1. GTDB lineage: Archaea > Thermoproteota > Nitrososphaeria > Nitrososphaerales > Nitrososphaeraceae > Nitrososphaera_A. The sequence goes on along the minus strand of JAFAQB010000152.1, from coordinate 1,568 downwards.
ACGCTACCTATTGGATCAATTACAACAAAAAGAGCGATAGTTGATTTGACCAGATTATCTATGAAGAGATGTAATGGAGGCAGCAGAAATGAAGACGATGTTAATGACAATAATAATATATTTTGTCCAAAAGTAGAAAAAATTTGATTTATCAAGTTACAGCAACTTTGGTATTTATTACATCCAAATTATTTGCTTTGCTATTTTGAATCGCAGTATATGCTCATTCGTCAAGCATTCAAATGAAACCTTGGATAATAAGAATTAGGAATGTCACGTGTCCTTCAAATATTAAAAGAATGAGCTATAGGATATTGTCAGTATTGCATTTTAGCTGTTGATCCGCTTATGAGAAAAAATGTCATGTATGAAACCGCTTGTTTTGTTTTCAACTTATCATATCAATATTGCATAGCGATGTTCAGCAATTCATCAGCTGAAAGTTTTTGCAAATAAATCACATTTTGAAATTTTCATTTTGTACTCCTACATGTGCAATCTTCTAATTTTGACAACTTTGTCAAAACAAAATGCAACGCTATAAGAGGAGCAAACAATGCGAATGTAAGAGCCGCAAGCATATAACTTTGAAGATATAACAAATACAAAGTTATTCCAACACCGGTCATTATTTCAATCCATGTACAGGTGCATAGTTGTAATCCAATGTATTTTAGGTTCTTAATCATACATTGCATCTATGATACTCTTATAATAATACATTTTTCCAGATTATATCCACATCTGATCCCATTCCCAGCAATTAGTGAGATTGACCTTCGCAGGCGATGCATTTAGCTCTTGTAAGGTATACTTCTTGAAGCTTGAAGCTACCAACACAAATAGCTTATCCATTTCAAGCCCTTGTCTCTTGCATGCCGAGTCATTTTCAATCTAATGTCTTTGGATATTGTTCTTGAAGACCTACAACTTTGAATTTATAATGCTCGTGGTACATCTCGTTGTAAAACCGAGCATAGCTTTCTGCAGCATCAAAAGTAGCAAATTTGACTCTCAGACCGTCAAGTGTAGCTATGTTGCCAGACATATCAACAATTTCTATAATATAGCATTTTGGAAGTTTTCTTAGATATTTTATTGTTAAAAATATGTTGATTAACAAGAATAAAATTGCCGCGATGATAATTATAGCAAACTCAAATCCTTTTGTAAAGTTTGAAATATAAGCTATAAAATAATGGTCTAACCATTTGTATGCACTACTAAATACTTTGGCAAATATTGTTATTATGAAACCAAGTATCATCTGTCCTATTTTATATGGAGGACGGTCTATAATAACTATATAGGTAAATGAATGTAAAACATTATTAGATGTAAGTTCCCGTATACACATATATATAATACCAAAATTTGATATATAATAATATTGATAATTCCATTTTATGTACTTTACAATCTTGTCATCACCACAACCAACCAAAACTAATCAACTGCTTAATTACTCCAAAATACCTTTTAGTGCTCACCTGTTAGATGAATCGCCAAGATAGGTCAAAAAGCTCTACTGTTACTATAGATGATAACATCATATGTTATTGACAATA
>JAFAQB010000337.1 GCA_019246625.1 Nitrososphaeraceae archaeon | reverse complement strand
ACCTCAAGACCATTTCCTCCATGCAAGTTCATAATATGCCTCTTGACACTATAGCGTCTTGAAGATAACATACCACAAGTTGTACAAGCCCAGTTAGGTTTCCACATAATTACTGCTTGCCAACCTCCTCCTCATGTTCTTCTTCTTCTTTATCGTCTTCCTGAAGAAAATAGTATTGTTGATGTAGTAGTTGAGGTGGTTGTGGTTGATTCCTTATTATGTCGAGCAGCAGCAAACTCGGCGCTGCACTGTGTTTCAAATTGCTGATAGAAGATTATCATAGTACTATTTCATAGAACTTTTATAAAAGTATTATCCACATTCTCAAAATGGACTAGAGGTGTAGTACGATGGTACCGGTTAGTTTTACGCCCGGAACTCATAATTTTGAAAACTTTAAAGATACGCTTTGGCAGACCAGACTGGCATATAGCTTTTGAACATGACTGAATATCGAGATATGTTTAGTCGGGGCATTATCCTATAATCAGTGATTGTGCGATGATTTTTTGGTTAATCCTCTGAGTTCAAAAAGTACTGTAAGCATTTCTAATTACATTTCTCGTGGAATTCGTCGTTACATCGTTATTTTCAACACACAAATTATTGGCGGGATTAGAAATGCCATGTTAGGCGACATTTATTAGACCTATAGGTGATTAGTCTAGCCTCTAGTGCCAAAGTTTGCGACAATAAAACGAAATACGGTGGCAGCTGCCGCTATTGTGGTTGGATGTTCTGCTTCTCTGTATTATCGCTCAACGGGTTATATGCACTATGCCTCAGTACCGCAGTGTTTTGTTCTGGTGTTTGATGTATACTAGCTACCCACCTTTGGAATCAATTGAACTATCGAGATTGCTATTGGAATTGCTGCGGTGACTTTGATAGGTTAGCCCTGTTCGTGTTGTTATAACAACACGGTCTTTGATGAGTTTCGCCCCTCTTCATGGCAACTGATGGATAAGTTTTGATTCTGTGGCATATCCTATCTTTCTTCGTCCGGGAATGCTTCAGAGGTGTAATTTTTGCGTAATTTTATTTTTCCTACCTTGACCTCTGCTGTTGCTGCTATTATCATTACTATTTTTCTTTCCATTCCTTTTTCCCTTTACTTCTCTTTTTTCTGTCTCTGGCTGTAGTAATCATCATCCTGCTTGGCATACCTACTTACCTACACTAAAACAGGGAATTGTTTAGATCTACCGAGTAAGAAGACAATTATATTCCTTAGTTAGTCATTGTTTGCTTTAGATGTGTTTTCTTTTTTTTGCTTTGTTGTTTGTCCAAATGACCAACGTCGATCATATACTTCATCTCTCAGTTCAAAGCCTTTAAACATCTTGAAATATGCCTGTTTTACTTTATTCTGTTTATCAAATTCAGATTGTATCCACAGAGTTTCAAATATAGAAATACAAGAGGAAACTGTCGACTCATTATTCGAATAAATACCAATACCTACGCTTTCATCAAAGATTTTCTTTGTGTCATCATTAACCTCTATTGCCAAGGAGACTGCTTGATCAATTACTAAAGTTGCAATTTTACTTTGTAAGGGCTTGGTTATGTACTGAATGTTGATTGGCAAACGGTTTTGCCTAATTCTTTTTTGTATCATTTCTCTTAATTGATTATTGTCTTCTGCTTGTATCAATATTTTAATAGTTACACCACGTTCGGATGCTTGCCACAATGTGTTTAACATCCCAGCATATTCTGCTCGATAGAATGAGTTGATTGTAGAAAACAACACAAGTATTTCATATGTTGCTGAATCTATAAGTTCGATAGCAATTTTTTGAATTTCAGACGGATTTCGAATAGTATCAATAAAATTACCTCTAATTCCTCTGCCAATTTCCCTGATCTTCTCTTTGGCTGGAATGGACCTGTTGCAGAGATTATCGAACAAGTATTGCTGTGTATCAATGAATGGTTTAAGTTCGGTATAGAGAATAGGCTTTATAATTTGTTTTTCTTCGTTCTGTACTACATAGCATAAATACTTTCCTCCATCTGCAATTAAAAAGTTACCTTTAACTTTCTCATCATGAAAAACCTCACTACTATGCTTCATAAGTAGGTTGCAATAATTTACATTTTGCTGAGTAATTTCAGTAATAAACCTCGATCTTGTGCCTTTAGCTATCATTTCAGTTATTGCCTTCCACAGCGGTTTATTAGCCACAAGAAAGGTTAATCCCCTATAATCTATGCAAAAATCAACGGTTTCATTAGCTCCTGAAATAATTTCCAATAGATCCTTACTCAAGATCTCTGGCTGATGTATTACTTTGGTACTATCTGCAGAGTGAGTATCTTTTGGCACCGTAAATTATAGATATTACTAACGTATTTAGATATGTAGGTAGAGGGTATACCCCTCTACTTGACCGAGTTCATTAAAATTGAGGAATAGGGTATGTTTATTTAGGAGGCTTGGCCATATTTACTTCTGTAATCCATTCACATTTTACTCCTGCTTTATCATGGTGATTTTCAACTGCCGCAATATCTGGTGCATCAAGAAGACAAAAGCACACATTGGCTTCCTTATTGTACAATAAATTTACATGTGCAACACCAAATTCATCTCTTGGAGACTCGCAGAGTTCTTTTAGGTTGTCTTCGCTAAATGGAACTTTATGGACATCAAGGAATACAGGCAATTCATACTGATTTAGGTTAACATAGTTATATAATTTGCTAACCCGACACTGTAAGTGACAGTCAAAAAGTAGGTTAATTCGGGTTGGCTACTTCCAAAAGTACAACAACAATATAATCCTGAATCTTCAAATAATTTACATTAACTTTCCAAAACGCAGTAACATACAAGTATCTAAGCCAAATACACCCTTGAATGCAAGGTTTGGTTATAATAAATTGAATAGTTAGACAAATTTTTCTTTTTTTGTTTTATATGTAAAAAGAAAGCTAGGAAATTATAATAGAACATATCAAAATTAGATATGTATAATTTACTAAATTGCGGTACTATACTAAAAAGGAGAAAATTTGCTGAGGTGGCATGGTGATCTATTTTATTGAATTTCAACATTATATCTTTAGACTTGCCTGCTGCTTCTTCTGCTGTTCGCTTTTTGTGACCTTTACAGAAAGGGCGACAACAGCAGCCATATCAAATGTGCCTTGCCAATGTGATAATGAAGGGTCACTATGGAACAGCAGTTGACTTTCAAAGTGCCACTACACAAATGGTTCGTCTTCATGATGAGGGCAACCATTCGATTTCACCTCTGTTAAGAGAACAATTTGCGCTTTCTTCTTAGGAATATTTACAGGAGCATTTTAGCACATAATAATATCTTAAAGCTATTACACAAATTTTCTTAATGTATGTCCAAATAATCTAACCCCATAACTAACATTATCATAATGCCAACAAGTAAAAGGTGGAACGAACCCCAAGGTGAAAGTATAACTAACAAATTATTTGAAAGACTAAAATCACAGGACCCTCTGAAGCCACGTATAGAGGAAACCCAACACAGATTGCAAATGCAGCTTTCTAAACTAGAAGCAATTTCTACAAAGTTGAAAGAAAAGGATAAGTTAATTTTTAACAAGGTAGTTCATTCTCTTCAAAGTCATGACAGTTACCATGCTAAGATATTGTCTAGCGAGTTATCTCAAGTCAGAAAAATGTGCAAGATGGTTGATTCTGCAAAATTAGCCTTCGAACAAATTCAGTTAAGGTTAAACACAATGACAGAACTAGGAGATGTAGTAGTTACGTTGAGCCCAGCTATGTCTGTTATAAAGGGAATACAAGGTGGATTATCTTCTATGATGCCACAAGCAGATCAATCATTTGGACAAATTTCAGAATTGCTAGGTAGTATTATGTCTGATTCAAGTCGGACCCCAGCAAACGCTGCTGAAGTAGGAGGGATTATGAACACAGGATTAAATGAAGAGGCAATGAAAATTATAGAAGAAGCAAGCGGTATCTTAGAGGAGAATACCAAGAGCAAATTCCCTGATCTGCCATTATCTGATGAATATGAAGGTGGCAATATATCATTTCCTTCCCATGGTTGATTTTCTATATTTTTTGTAATGAAAAAACCACAACAACAATCCTTATCCCTTTTTTGCAAAGTCGTCTATGAGATGATAACAAAATAGCTATTATTATTATTATTATTGGTTTTGTTAACTTGCGGTTGAGTAGAAAAATATTCTCTATGTTGCAAACAGCCATGACATTACCAGAGGATCCTGCTGTATCACTTTAACTCTAGACTCTTCGTACTGCATTTTGTAGCGAATTTCCCAGACTCTTTTTTTATAAATTGAGGTTATCGTTACTACCATCACTATGGTGATATATCGTTTTAGGTTTCTGTTTAGGCTATATGCCTTCCAGATTGCTTCATCAAAGGTGATTGTTTTTGTCTTTGCAGACTATAGCAGTCCTTGCAGTATGAGACAAGCTTTCTAGAATGTTGTCATGAGTTATATCACTACAGATGACTGACTATAATGTAGTAGTTTCTATGAGATTACTACTTTAGTTATCAAGCATCAGAGCTTAAATAATTATAAACATCCTGATCTCTATAAAGCAATTGTTGTCTCTTTCTTAGTTTTTTATCTAGGAAGCACCAAACTGCATAAATCATCATAACATAGTAAATGGAAAGTATCCATTTATTTAATCCAGATTAGGCTTTCCCAAGCTTGACATAATTGTTTTTCAGACAATAGTCTTCAATCGTCTGATAATGATTGTCAATAATGTCGCTTTTTTTCTCTTAGGATATCAAGTAAATATAACAATGGAAGAGTTATCATAAAAAAGTTCACCAAATAGTAAGAATCTCATAAAACTATATAAACACACTGTGGATGTTGAGGGGTTGTGAAGAGAAGAGCTACTACGATTCTTAACGCTACTTTAAGTACTGTCTACGTAGGTTGTGATGATAACGGCAGTAGTAATAGGATATATTCAATTTGAGGATACTTTTATGTATAAAACTAAACTGATTTTTATGGCCTGCTAGTAATTATGATTGCAATTATTATGTCTCCTCTTCTTCTGCCCTCACCAACAATAGAACACAATAAAGCATTAGCCAAAAAAGAGCATGGAAGTTCTAACGATTCTGGAAGTAGTAGTGGTGGAGGCGGCGACAAAGGAGGAGGAAGAGGCAGTAATAGCGGAGGTGGTAGTAAAGATACAATATCAACGCCAAAGTCTGAAGAAGATGGTAGTAGTTCATCATCAAGAGGATTAGGATCTAATAGTCCAACAGGAGGAAAAGTGGTTGGTGAACCAATAACAGGTGGTGATGGTTCAACAACAGGTGAAGGAATAGGAGGATAAGGTTCAACACTAACTATCCCAACTTCAAACTTGAATGATAGTTTTTTATTCGAAACGATAACTTCAATATGTTTTTTGGCATATCACGTAAAATTAATTCTAGTACTGTTTTGTGGCATAAGGACTCATGAGGTCATGCCTACATATCTAATGCATAGATGCTCCGCTATGACGACTACCGCCATAGCTCAGCATGGAGACATGGATACGTAGATGGGCGTAACAGCATGTTCCCTTCAAGGTAAGATGAAGATAAAACATCAAAATAGATTAACAGACCATTGCAGCTGTACCATCCGATTAGTTGGATAGTATATGTTTAGCGAATGATAGTATTATAGCGTATGAACTACACGAGTATCTATACTGTATTAGCTGCCAGAGTGGCGTCTACTTATCCGATACTTGGTGCTATCAATAGATTTACAAAGGAAAAATACCTATGATCTGGAGACATATCGTTGTGCTTGGTGGTATGCGTGGAGCTTTATCTATAGCTCTTGTCGGATCGTTGCCTGAGAGCAATCTCAAAAATACAATTGCTATTATAACCTTTGGTGTTGTTCTATCGTCTTTGATTGCTCAATATATCGGGCTTACAAGGTATGTCAAGAAAGTATTTCCTATAGAAAAAGCTGATGATTGATGATGATATATATTTTATCAGCAGTCGTTCTAAGTAAATTAATTTAATTAAGCAAGAGCAATTTCATAAACAAGAGATATTTATGGAGATTATTGTTATTTAATGTATCATATCTGACTTATTATCAATACCTTAAAACCATTACATGTTCAAATAGTATAAATATTACTTTACTTGTTTAATTCAGGTCTTGATATCTTAAGGATGACAATAAAACTATTCATAATTTCACTTCTTCTGACATTGGGTTTACTATTCAATTGGTTAAATGTATTGT
>JAFAQB010000003.1 GCA_019246625.1 Nitrososphaeraceae archaeon | reverse complement strand
ACTCATTTACCATATGAGAAAAGTATCATCATAGCAGCCATTTATAGATAAAATGCAATAACTGAGAGCACATAACAGATTTCTCTGAGTACGTCTTTGATCTTCATCACTTGGTTCCATCAGAAATATTTGATATTGCGTGTATACTACGCATACTACACATATCAATATTTGACATGAGAGAGATAACAGAAGAAGAATAAGAAGAGTAATTATTGCAAGATAGGAAGGTAAATATTTTGAATGAGTTTGGGTTGATAAATGTAGGCGAATGTAGGATTGTGCATGCTGTTATTATAATTCTGCTTCTGTTCTTTACAAAGAAACAGTATGCGCTTTTGCTGCTATATTGTCTGCTCTTTTTTTAAATCTGAGTCTTTATCCTGTCGGTTTCTTTCTTTTTCTCCATATTAATCAAATATATTCCTATTATCATGACTACAATAGCAATTATTTGATATGTGCTTATTACTTCACCTAATAACAATGATGCAAAGGCAAGTCCAAATACAGAGGAGAAGGTTAGCACTAAAGTAGACTTTATAATACCTATTCTTTGCATACTGATTAGAAAAAGGTAAAGTGACGTACCAAAGCCAACAACACCAAGTAATACAATTTGTGGTAGTCCTGCCCCAATTACGCCTATACTTAATAATGGAATATGAAATACAAAAGCTGCGAAGGTGAATAGCACAGCACCTCCTATCAGTGATTTTAGCTGTACAAGCCTTGCAATATCCATACGATCAGTTATAATAATTCTGCATATGTTGTTATCTAATCCCCACAATGCTGTAGCTCCCAGAACAAGCACATTACCAAAATTCATTTTAAGTAATGAACTATGAACCTGAAGATTGGTTGTAACTACAACTAATCCTCCTAAAACTATTAAAGCTGCTAGATATCCTAATGGCGTAAGTTTCTCTTTGAAAAATAGAATTGCCAATATAATAGAGAAAATGGTTTCTCCATTTGCCAAAAGGGAAGTATCAGATGCTGTTGTTTGTCTAAGTCCAAAGAAAAACATGGCTGGAGCTATTGCAGCACCAATTATCGAAGTTGTTATTAAGATGATATAGGTGTAACAGCTTCTTTTAGAAGATGAAGATTCTGTTTGCAAAGGTAACAAGGATGATGATGACGAGGGTGTATTGTTTCTTAATAATACCATTAAACTAAAAGGTATTGAAGATATTAAATATACTAATGATGAAAGTAAGAATGGATTTATTTTATATAAAACAGGTTTTGCAATAGTGGATACAGAACCAAAAAGAGCAGCAGCTATCAGAGCAGCTATAAAGCCTGTGGCTATTGACTTTTTATTATTATTATATTTTATTATCCCCAATACACCTAGGCTTTGGCAATGATATTTTATAAACTAAAGCCGGCTTCTTTTAAATTAATTAATTACGCAATACATAATTCATAATTAGGAGAGTAATATGTTGTTCTGACTGAGCTGGATATAATAAAGAACTTTTTATTAAACTACAATAACCTCTCTCTTTTTCCTTTTTTAACAATTAGATAACTTAGAATTGTAGAGTATGTTTTATTGTAGAGGTCATATATTAAAAGCATGCTCTCCATATATATACAGATAGCGTGCTTATGGATAGGACTTGCCTTATCTTTTAGAAATTTTTGTTATCATCACATTAACCGTGTTAATCTTTGCTATTTTCTCTGCATGGTTGTACTTTCTAATTTATATGATAATATCTTTCAAACGATTGCCAAAATTAGAATCAATGAATCAACAACGAGAACAAGAACAACAGAAACAAAAACAACATCATGCCATTGTTGGCGATGAATTTCCCAAAGTCAGTGTGATTCTTCCTGCACGAAACGAAGAAAAATACATTGCAAAATGTCTTGATTCTTTGCTCAAACAGACATATCCTAACTTTGAAATAATCGCTATCAACGATTCCTCATCTGATAGAACAGGTGAAATAATCCATAGGTATCATACCATGAACTCTAAAGTAGTAGCCATTAATGCAGAACCCAAACCAGAAGGAACATGGATTGGAAAGAATTGGGCATGTTATCAAGGCTATCTGAACTCAACAGGAGAGATATTCCTCTTCACAGATGCAGATACAGTACATTCCACCTCTACTATGTCTTTAGCAATAACATACATGACGAAACAAAGTCTTGATGCTCTAACTGCAATACCCAGGATATTGTTAGAAGAGAATATTTGGATAAAGATAACATTGCCGCTACTCTGGACTCTTTCGTACGCAAAGTATTCTGCATTACGTGCAAATAATCCAAAAAGTAAGATCGGCTATTTCTTTGGGAGTTTCTTTATAATAACTAGAAAAACCTACGAGGCTGTCGGTACTCATAAAGCAGTAAAAAGTGAAATTGTAGAAGATGGTGCCCTAGGTAGAAAAGTAAAAGAACAGAAATTCAATTACAGAGTAGTTCGTGGAGAAAGATATGTCGAAGCAATATGGGCAAGAGATTTTAATACTCTATGGCATGGGCTTCGTAGATTGATGATTCCACTATACCAAAGGGAGAGAACCAATGCTTTGCTGATGACTGTTTCTTCATTTCTTCTGTTATTGCTACCTTTTATCATATTACCATTATTGTTGTTTGGTATGACTACTACTACCACCATTCTTTCCATCGATGGTTATTATTACTCTGTAAACCATTTTTTGTTTTTGATTGATATAACAATTATTGCTCTTCTATTTTTAACCAGTGCTATACAATCAAAGTACACGCTTTTTCAAAATACCTTGTATACTGTAGGTTCTCCTTTGGCTGGTGTAATCATCTTTTTTTCATTCATATCATCAATTCTTGATGCCACTAAGAAAAATGCCGTTAATTGGAAAGATAGACTATACACTATAAAGGAAAGTCATTGAGATTTTTCATATACCAAATTCTCTTTTAATTAGAACAGCGTGGAAGATCCAGAAGTCAGAAGGACTGAAATCCTTAGTATAAAGAAGCTAACTTTCCTGACTGCATGATTGTGCATATCTATATTCATGTGATCGTGCTGCTAAAATTTCCAGCAGTAATTAAAAGATGATAAAATCACCTAATCAATTATTTCATCTTTTGATCATAAATCAACATAATAATCCTGCTTATTACTATAGAATGCCTCTACTATCCGAATTATTCCCAAAGATATCGTTAGTCTAGGCTTTTTGGTAAGATCAGCATTAGACATGAATGTAAAATTCATAAGAAACTTAGCAAATTAATGACATAAATATATCATAAAATAAATTTCCTCTATGAGAACTGGTAGCATTTAAAATATGTATGAAATTTTTTATCTTACCTCTTACATATAGAATATCTATGGACATGAGCGCAGTATGCGTAGTCTGTCTGAAAAAGTCACAGGATTATGCTGTAGAATGTGCTTGCTGTGGAAAGACTTATTGCTCTGATAGATGCAGAGAACAGGATCACCAGCCAAAACTCACTCACCATAAATGGCATGAATATAAACGCATTTATCAACAGATCATGAACATTGACCCAAATATTAGATTAGTTACAATATGTGACAATAATGGCAAAATAATGTACTCCGACTATCGCGAAGGAACAGAGAACTTACTTTCGCCAGAAGAAAGCAAAAGGTCTTTGAAACTGGCTATTGATGCATGGAGGACTCGTAGCAACCTTGCACCAAAAATAGGTAGAGGAAAATATGTGTTAGCCGAGTATGAAAAAGTCAAACGTATTACAATGCCACTAGGGAAAAACCATCTTCTATACGTAACTACAGAAGTCCAAGTTAATCATGATAAAATCATCCATAGGATTTTAGAATTACCAGACCAGAAACAAGACTATTAAGACAATACTCCAATAACAAATAGAATTAATTAGATGTTTGCTGGATTAAGGAGATTATAACAATACCTTGATAAGCTATCAGAAGAAGGTTAAGTGTACCTGACCGCCGTCAATAACTGCTATAAGCAGCTGCATATGAAAGTCATAGCAAAAACAAGGAAAGGTAAAACGATACTGAAACCAAGAGTACCTACAAAATTAACCAATAATATGGGAAAAAGTGAAGCCTGCTTTATCAGACTAGACATTATAAAAGAAGTATCTATAGAGTTTCATTTAAAAATTTAGGATGCAAACACTTCACTTTTAATTAACTGATGTTCGAGAAACATACCATGATAAACTAAAAGTTATGACAATTGCAAAAATCTCATCCATGAGAGCATCTATCCTGTTTTTGAAGACCTGTTTTATAGCTCATGTATAACTTGTAGATAACAGGGTAATAGGCTATTTACATACATATTCGTTTAGAAGATAGTGGATGTCATAGATTCTCGAGAACAATGCCAGATTAACGCTTTTCCTTGCATTCAAGCAGACATCTTTTCGTTTTCAGTTTTATTTTCATAAGATGATTTTAACTTCTCTGATTATAATAATGTACGAAGGTTTTTACACGAAGCTTAAATACTCGATTCCATTAAATGCGTTTACTAGAAATGTCAGAAGATGCAGTAGCTGATTGGGATGCCATTATTCATAAGAATGTAAGATCCAAAGACGGTCAAGATGCTGGGAATGTGGATGCCATAGAAGGAAATACTGTGGTGATTACAAGTGAAGGAGACCGCCAAGAATACAATATACCAAAATCTGAGATAGATGGATTCAATGGTGCAGAAGTCTCTTTGAAAATTCCTTTCGGAGAATTAAAGAAATATAAAGTCTGATCAAGATTTCCAACCATTTTTTAATATATCCTTTTTTGGTGAGCAGTCTTACGGATAATATAAAGCAGGTCTTATTTCAAGATGATGATAGAATCAAAGATGTACATAAATAACAAAATACAGACAAATAAAAAATAGAGAAGTACCGAAGAAAATGACAAGCTCAAATTATTTTGCAAACCAAAACACAAGATAGGCTGCTTGGAGCTTTGAGAATGTGCTCTTAGAGTATGAAAGTGATCTTGCTAGGTATTATCACCGAGTCATCAATTATTGCTTTGAAGAATAGGCGAGCATATTCGGTCCTAGATATTGAATTCGCACGACACATATTATTACAGCCATAAAGTAGTGCAAAATGCTCTGATTTGGTAATAAATCAAGAGATTTGTCTTTTCTATTTAAACATATACTTGCGTAATTTATCGAGACTGTCCCATTTATCGAGATTTGGTCTTTTCTAACTGACATGGCTAGGGTCTTCTTTAGGTATGTGAAAATAAGCTGTTGCATTAGTTTTATAATAATAGATGAGGAAAACCAACTCTCATTTGCAATATTATATTGGCTGCTCTGAATCGATCTATTCAGCTTGGTGATTGGCTGAAATTTTATTCATCAGTTTTGACTAGGTAGAGAGTCTATTCTTCGTTTTATAAGACGCGGCATTAAAACTTGAGGCATTTTTCTACTAATTTTTTTGTCTGCTCTATCCCTGTTATTGGTATCATATTGTCTGCTTTAATAAGTCCTAATTGTACCAAGACTGATGCCTGATCCCAATATATATGCTCATGAGAAATTCTATTATTTTTAAATTTCATAACTACTACATGAGGTATCTCAACATATTTTCCTGTAGGTGCTATACCCGGTAATAGATAATCAATCTCTCTATCATGAGTAAAACTTATTACAAGTTCATCTACAACTTGATCCTTTCCAACAGTGCGTGATATGTTGGTTATCTTGAAATCTTTTGGCATCTTTCCTATAAAATGATTTTTATAGAAATTATAAACTCCATTATAACCACTTCCTCCAGTTAGTGTAGGAATATGAAGAACATAAGGATCGTCTGTCATGGTGGTCATGGTTGCATTAACATCTTCTTTGTCAAACTCATATTCTATATGCTTATCAAAAATATCACCTAGGTTGTTTTGTTCTTTTTTATCCATGATATTGTATATTCAGCTTCTTTACAGAAGCTATTTTTAATTTTCGTTCTAAGAAATAGAGTTCAATTTTCGTTAGCGATAAAAGTGGGACATTATTGTTGTTGATATGACTAGCTTATCAGCCCTTTTTTATTAAAGTACAGAATATTCAATGAACACATGGTTCCGAAGGACCGTGGAACGTCTTTCTTAAAATTCATCCTTATAAGATATATAAAATGGACTTATGTAGTTGGGAGTTTTATGGAAGGTTCTTGTTGCTATAGGTGTCGGAAATCTTTTCCTGTAGCTGGCGGATAAGTGATTTTGAAGAACAAATTGAGATTTTTAGAAAGGAGATAATTTCTCACTGCTTTGTTGCACAACTCCGTTATCCGTCAATAACAGCAAAAGTACTATGTCTTCATAGTGAGGTCAAGTATAATTAAGGATAAGCTGCATTGAAATAGTCAATATTTCGCGATCTATATACTTATGCAACAAAGCAGTCTCTCACTAATTAATACATAACGGACAACATAGAAGATCATGTTATCCAACCAGCTTCCTAGAGAGTTAGAAGGTTTGGTTTATCGTTGCACTTGTTATTTCTCCACTTCCATCGTCTTGCTCTTCTTCTAACAACAAATATCCACAAATCAGAGATACTGAGGTTAACGACGTCTAAACCATAGAACCCACTAGCGATATTTCAGCAAATCAAATACGAATTAATGTTGATGCTCAATGAGATACCGACGATACCTTTAATCCTTCTTCTTCTCCGCCTTCTTCTCCTCCTCTTACTTCCAATTTCAATCAGCAACAGCCTCTACTTAACAATGGAAGTGAAAAAGCAAGCTCAGGAGGAAGAACAGCCTTTACTACTAATACCATCATCACAACAAACAATGACCAATGATTCTGCTGCAGCAGCAAAAACAATATCCAGACTAGGAAAGCAGGAAGCACATCCTTATACAAGCATAAAGAATCATAACATGTTACAAGAAAATAATGACAATGCGTCTCATCACATATCCCAAAGTGCCAATATAGGCAAGGAACAAATTCTACAACTGCAAGGAGAGGAAAACCGACCACAGCACAACTTTCAAGATGAATCTAATAGTAGCAGCAAAAAAGATAATGGAGAAAAAGAAGTTATGAATGAACGAGAAGAAGCAAAAAGAAGAATATTCGAAGAAGACCCAGATGTCTCTAAACATACTGGAATTCATGCTATCATTACCGGAAGAACGAAAAATACCCAAAGTCACCGAATTAGAAACTGTATATGCAACACCAGAACAATAAGAAGAAATGGAAAGACTATTGAAGAAAAATAATAAGGAATAAATGGACTCTGATTTGGATTAGTATTGTTCTTCATTCTCCTTTCAGCGCTGCAGCAGCAACCAGGGTAAAGAAGAATGAAATACACAACAGCAGCAAGAAGCAAAGAAGTATTCACAACTACATATCTATCTATTATCTGTTAAAGACAAGCAAACTATAAGTAGACATCGTGATTTTCATTACAAGGTTACATGCATACAAAATCAACTACAAACATAATAGTGACATTATTTTTGGTTAGCGTTATCGCCTTGATAATGAAGCCTGTCAATTCATCCAATGAACAAGGTAATCATAATCAATCATTATCATCATCAGAGCAGCAGCAGGATCAGCAAACTCTAGGTAGTAGCAGCAAGGACAAATCTCTCACACTATCACTCTTAGCTGATAATTTGGAAAACAGGCTCAACAAATCAGCTGCTATATTAGAAATAACTAGTAAATTGCCAGAGGTGAAAAACACTACTTATGCATCCTCTCTTAATCAGACATTAAGAACATTACATGGAATAGGTAGAGATCTAGATATTCAAAAAAGAAAGGTAGCACAGAATATTCTGTCAGCAGATAAGGACTTTGGAGTCATCTTCTTTCTTATGCCTAACGGTAATGTGTATATGGAGGAGCCATATTCTCGTCAGCTAAACCTCACTACAACCAACTTGGGTTTTAGAGATTTCTATAAAGGAGCTATTAGTACGCATAAGACATATCTTGGCAATGTAGTCATTTCTGCTTCTTCTCACCTCCCACAGGCTAATATCGCAGTTCCAATTTATTCAGATGAGAATAATAATAATAATAATAATAGTAAATCTCTTGTAGGCATATGGGCTGGTGGCTTAAACTTGAGGGCTTTTAGTAAATCGCTACAATCACTTAACGTTACAAATAATGAGCGTATTGTCTATGTTGATTACCATGGTCAGAAAATAGCTGATTCAAATAAAAAACAAGAAATCAATAATAAAAATGACTCTTTTGCCAATCTACAAAGCTTCAAAAATGCATTAGCTGGAAAGAGTGGAGCTATTATCGAAGCAATTAATGGTACAAAAATGCTTGTATCATATCATCCTGTGAATGCTATTCAAACAAGGTGGGTTATTCTAGATATACAACCGTTATGAATCTTAGTGCTTTTGCTCATAAAACATAGGTGCCGACAGATCAACAATAGAGCTTCATTTTTCTTTTATTGCTGTAACTATTGTCTTGTCCACCATCTGCCCTTGTCTGTATAAAATGTAAAAAAGAGGCTTGCTAAAAGTACGAGGTTATGACTATGGCGCGCCATTAACTTTGTATATAAAAATGATAGGTACTTCTCCAAGAGCCTTGCCGTTGAAACTATCTGATGAATATACAAGATTAAGTGGTTCGTTGCGACTTATGTTGTTTGGATACTTTACATCTTTTGAATAAATTGCAATACTTCTAGGAGAATAATCTTGTTGAAATTCGCGAGCGCAATTCATTGGAAGACCAGAAGAATCCCATGCACTGGCAGAAGAATTAAGGCGAGTTAAGAGAAAGATAGATTGAAATAAGAAGTAATGAATGAATGTTAGGATTTAATGAGAAACAATGATGGTTTATGCATATACAGTCTTGAGAGTATTGATACAGCTGTGGTTGGTGAAAAATTATGCCTATTTTAGCAGATGAAATTGGTAGCTCAGGATGGAAGATACTTATCATTCTGAGCTGCTTGGGACTAATTGTCATGTTTGATGAGACGATGATTTTGCCGGCCATTCCGGATTTCATTCACAAATTCAATATATCATATAGCACATCATCTTGGTTACTCTCTGCGTACATAATTGCAGCAGCTGTCATGACACCAATTGGAGGAAAGCTGTCTGATATCTACGGGAAGAAAAAGATATTGCTTATAATAATGGCAGTCTACGTTATGGGTGTTATAGCAGGACGATTTGCCACCAATATCGAATTCATGATTGCAGCAAGGATAGCACAAGGTGTTGGGATGGCAATGTTTCCTATCGCTTTTGGAATCATTAGAGAAGCCCTTCCTGAGAAAAAGCTTGCCATAGGCCAAACCATATTCAGCTCCACTTTTTCTGGTGGCGCTGTCGTAGGTTTGGTTGGCGGCGCAGCCATAATCCAAAACTTTGGCTGGCAGTCAACGTTCCTAGCTATACTTCCTGTTGCAATAGCACTCTGGCTGATAATAGCAAGGTTCGCGCGAATCGACAGTCCTCCTACATCAATGAAGATTGGAGTTCGCGCGAATCGACAGTCCTCCTACATCAATGAAGACTACAATGACGGCAACTATTCAAAGGTCAGCCATACGATTGATATAAAAGGAACGTTGACCCTGGCGGCTACAATAATTGCATTTCTAGCTGCTATAACCTTAATTGAAGGCAACAATGGCGATGAACTGTACGGGGTTGCCGGACTTATTGCGGCCTCTGGAGCATCGCTTGCATCATTTATAGTTATTGAGAGGAGAGCTTATTCACCATTGCTTGATTTTAAAATAATGACCAGTAAGAATTTCTTGGCTCCGACTATTATTCTCATGCTAGCATTCATGTCTATTTTCATGGTGTATCTGACAATCCCTGTCATGGTAAGAAGTCCACCTCCGTTCGGATTTGGAGGGAACGCAATGAAAGTAGCAAGTGTCCAGCTACCATTTATGATTGTATTATTGATTGGGACAATTATGTCAGGTTTTATCTTAAATAAAATAATGAATACTAAGATCATGATTTTTGGCACTGCAATTAGTACGATTGGATTTTTTGTTGTGTTAATTTTTCATTCCACCGAAGACATGGTATCAGTTGGACTTACGATACTCGCAGCAGGTCTATCTCTTTCAATTACTGGCGCATTTAACGTAATACTACTTTCAGTGCCAATGCAGATGACAGGGATCGCACTAGGAATGACTTTGCTTCTGAACCTAGTTGGAATGTCCGTAGGGCCAGCTCTCTCAGGAGTGCTTCAGGAGGCGTATAAAGGGACAGCAATAGAAGTTCAAGGCCTTTTCCCAACAAACCAAGCCTACAACCTGATATTTATAACTGCAGCGCTAGTATCAGTAGCATCTGTTATTATGGCATTTTCTGTATCTAGGACAAGACTTGGAACACCAACAATAACTAGTGAACAGCACGAACAGAAAAGAGAATATAGCTGATCAAGTCATCTAGATGGAGCACTAGGAAGATCAGGATAAGCAAACTAAAATGATTGATATGAGGTGGACACTATTTATTTTCATTTGTATTGAGATGTAAGGCTTTGATAGAGTTGTTACTTTGCACTTTCATCAGACTGCCATATAGCGAAAACGTTGTTCTCTGTGTCACTGCAAAGCGCAAAGTAGCCCATTCCCGGCACGGTATGTTTAGAAGTAAACACTTTACCTCCTAGCTCCTCAACTTTAGATGTGTATTCAGCTATCGAATTTACATTGATATAATTAGTTATGTGATGCTCTGGCATTTGTCTTTTCATCATTCCACCACCCACGGATGCTTTATTTCCTTTATCATCTGTAGTTGTTATGATCCAGTATTCTATTGGTTGACCTGTCGCTGCAGACGTTAGCTTACTATTATTATCCATACTAGTATTAGGCATTTTTTCTATTTTCCATCCAAATAGATCGGTATAGAACTTCTTTGCTCTTTCAACATCATCTGCAGGTATTTCAAAATGAACTATTGTTGGCATATTCTATTTACTCACTTATTGCTATTCCTTATACATGTTTATGCTCTCTCACACGACCAAACTGCCCGTCTATGCATGAGCCTGGTCTGATAAGATCCATAAACTGTCTTGAAAGTTGACCTGCACTTTCATCACTTTGCAGCGTTGCACCGACTTCCGTATTGGTTGGCCGAAACAGCATTGGATATATTGGTAAAGATCATATCCTCTGAGGTATTGCCATTATGATTATTTTAGAGTTGGAAAACCTCTGGAGGGTACATGCCTTGCTTTCTAAATAGGTCATTAACTTGCTTTGCAAATCGCACCATAGCATCACGATTCTTTTTGGGCAGCCGCCACAAAAGAGTTAGACATGATTTCCAATCTGTTGTTTCGTTTCCATCTCGTTTGATTTATTCATAGGGAACAGTATTCAAAATATATTTAATAAACATGTAAGGGATCAAAAGTATACTTACTTACTTGGAATGCATAACAGACAAACACGATTCTTTGCATCACTAAATAATATGAATTTTAGAGATTCAAAGCATTACTGTAGAAGAACGGCTTAAAAAAGAATTCATCATCGAGATGCATTCGATCTTTTGATAACTTTATGTCGCATTGTCACATATTCTAACGATCCTGAAATTCAAAGTGCTGGTACAACACTATCCCAGCTTCAAATGGCAGTGTCTGTGGAGGAGTATTCTATCTTGCTTTAGCCTATAGCTTTTAGTGTGAGAATACCTGATCTATAGGTATGGAAAGTGTATCTTAGATATTCTCTAAGGCTTTAATTGTAGCTACTTTTCTATGTTCAAAGGTTTGCTGTAATTGTTTATATGCATAACCTTTGAATAAGTTTCCTAATATACCATACGGTAATTCAAATTCAATCTCATCTATTACTTCTGTTTGTTTTTCATCTACGTTACGAAACTTGTGCACGTGTCTCCATTTTTTGAATGGGCCATCCAGCATCTCATCTATATATTCATGTGGGTTGAGAAATGTAATCTTAGAGTGCCAGGCAGTTCTTCTTCTTGCAATTATTTTACCATTACACCATATCTCCTGTCCTTGAACAATATTGGGACTTGTAGCATTAGTGATCTTAAGATCTATCTGCTTCGGTGTTATTATTTTCAAATGCTTTACATCCGTATAAAAATGCCAAACCCTTTCTATAGGGCTTTTAACAACAAATGAATTTCTGAATATATGCAAATACTCACTTATCTTTTGAATAAGCGCTATATAGTGCTATCATGCATGGTGTATTCATTCATATAGACGATATACCAAGGTTAGATATACTATACTCGATGGTAAAAATCCGTGTTTGTAAGTTCGTTCTATTGATCCATCTATAAGATGGACGAGCAATAACGTCATTGCGGTCATAGCAAGTAATTTAGATACTCTCTGATTAGATGACTTTATTTCAATGTGCATCGATGTCAATTATAACGCCACCACATTTTAATAACCTATTCCTCATAATATCAACAAGATATAAAAGGAAGATGGCCAATTCCAGTTTTGGAATCCAAATTTGGAATTTGTCTCTATTCTTATTACCATAAGAAGGTAACGATAATCTAAGAACAAAAATGAATAACAAAAAAACAATAATCATGAAAAAACCTTCAACAACAATAATAGCAGCGGCAGCTATTATATTAGCAGTAGTTGCTTCTGCTGTTATTGTTTTTGGTATGCAGAGTAAAATCTCGCAAAACGCACTAGGACAAAGTTATGGTAGTAGTAACGGGGCATCAGCAGTAGCGGCAGCAGCCAACTCTATTGCAGCATCTAATAACTCAAACCAATCAACTAACAAAGAATTCTGGATAAAAACAGTACATCTTGATGGTTTTGCAAACCTTAAAGGAATTCCCACAGGACCAGATCCCGCTCCACCAGAGAAATTTCCAAATTCTACTATTCCTGCTGGAGGAGGAGTTAAGTTAACACCGCCTGACAAAACAGGAGCTTGGAAATTCAGAGTATTTACGTTCGAACCATCGCAGATAGTCGTAAACCAAGGAGATAAGGTGACACTACATTTCGCAGATGTACAAGGTGCACATTATACTATAGCAGTGAATGGAGTTGGAAGCTTTCCTATTAGTAGAGGACAAATTCACACAGTATCGTTCACAGCTGATAAGGTAGGGATAATAAATTACTGGTCCCCTGATCATATGCCAAGTGTGACTGGCCAAATAGTGGTATTACCTAGAACTACATGATGTTTGATCAATAGTAAGATGGGCAATACAAAAGTACAATCCCTTATTTTTTTATATGATTTTAGAATAGTTAAACAATCGATACCATTGTTGTTTGTTTATTTTCAAATAATGGGTATTATAAAATGCTGGCCCACGGTATCCAAAGATTTAGCAAAGGAACATAAGCACAAGATGGACGTACTATATATATTATAGAAACACCAATAACACGCGTCCAACACAATCCATTTTTCATATTTCTTTCTTACTTCAGTATCCATACAGGATCTGTTTTTTTCATAACTGAAAGCCAACCCATATCCGGTGGTTGGAAATTCATTTGCCAGAGAATTGCTATTATTTCTCCTCTATGATGCAGTTCTTCTGTCATGACATGAATTAGCACATCTCTAACTATTGTGGTTCTTCTTATACCATCAATGTTAAGCCGTGAAACTGGTCTCCAGAGATCATCGGGCCTAAGTGAATTCAAATAATTGTTGATCTTTAATGTACAAGTAACGTTATAGTCATCAATTGCATTCCATGAATTGTATTCAGAATAAGGAAATGGCCTGTTAGGATCTTCTAGTCCTTGAATAGAATAATTAACCCACGAGTCTTCAACCCAAATTATATGTAGCAGCGTGTCTTTCAATGACAACCATCCTGTCTCTCGGTTTTTAATCAGATCCTCCCATGATAAATTTCTCTTAAATGCATCGATATAATCCTGTCTGACTGTATGATTATATGTGAACAGTTCTTTGAAGTCACTTATCTCCATTGTGCTATTCAAATAGTTCCGCAAGCGCACACTACTAATAGGTTTTCTGTTCTTTATCCTGCATTTATATTGTAGACTTATCTTTAAGATAAATAATGAAAGTTGAATAAATTATATAATTATACAACAAGTATCATAATAATAATACAGTTTAAAAAGCAACGAATTGTTACTACGGCCTTAGATTAAATAAGAAGGTGAAATTTTGTTCTAAAGTGAAATTACGAATTGCTCCATCTGCAGCCAGAAATTCTAAAGTCGGCCACAAATCACAAAACTGATA
>JAFAQB010000085.1 GCA_019246625.1 Nitrososphaeraceae archaeon | reverse complement strand
TGTAAACGATCTAAATAACAACGGTTTCTTGGACAACCTAGCATAAGACATCAATATAACTTGGATACATGCTGTATGGATATAGCTTTAATGTCCCAATTACGCAATAGATCTATTGCTTTGATCAAGGTCAAATAGAAATCCTGATAATGTAAAGGTAATGTACAGTCTGTAATAGACTAGAAGCATCAAGAATCTTTCTTTAACTTTTAGTTTGAATGGTCTACCTGCACCCATATCTCTTTGTCTTTTCCTTTTAGAAATTCTCTTCCTTTCATGTAGCGCGTATTTTGATTCTATTTGCATACAAATAATGTTAAATTCTAATATATCCAACCGGTAAATGATCTAAATAGCAAAGGTTTCTTAGATAACCTAGCATAAGACATCAATATAGCTTGGATAAATGCTGTATGGATATAGCTTTAATGTCCCAATTACGCAATAGATCTAGTAATGCACTTTCATTCATTGGGTTAATAATCTTTCTTCATAGGTGGCATAGCAGCACAAGACTTGGCCAGCTACCGCCGGAGCATGTTATAGTTGCCATGCGCGCTGCGTTGCGATATGTACGCCATTCGCAACAACTACATAGTCTGTTCATCCGAGACTTGGCATTTTCAATCTGTGCTAGCGCACTAATGGCATTATTGCCAGTGCTAACAAGACAGGAACTATGATTTGATTCAACAGCTTTTGGTGTTCTATGAACGATTCACCAAGATGGACAAAGAAATCGAGGATCGTGTTCTGGCATTTCATATCGGTAAGGTTGCTCCTGTAGTTAACCACTTTGTCGGTGCCTCAATGATTGGAGATGATAAATGGTCTAGTAACAAGAGTATAAGTTTATGATATAGTCTGCTCTTGATCTTGAACCCTATTAAAGCAATGAGAACAATATCAGATGGAAGATTCATAATATATGGTAGTCGAGCAGAGTGTTCAGCTCTTTGAGCTGTCATCATTGTGCTCAGTAAATAGATGACTTAAGCCTCTAGTTCTAATCTTAATAACCTTGGAACTTCGCGTGTGCATTGCTAATTGGATATTGTTATCGCCAAATAAAACCTCTAAATTTCTATATTATAGAAAAATAAAATGGCTAGTTGAAGAAAACTTGCTCGTAGTAGATAAAATTAAGATCACAATATCAAATATGAGTACAATAATGTAATTGTAGAGGCTGAGCAGAATTTTGACACTTTGAAAAGAACCACGGAAAGACTATTTTCTCTAGATGAAAAATAAATAATAATGATATCAATTACAATATAGTATTAATAAAATAAAAGCCAAAAAATATAGTTTTATATCTAAATAGAATACACTCACTTCTGTCCGTTACTACTCTTATCAGTATCCCTACCATCAGCAGCACCTAACTCTTCCTCAATCATCATTTTTCCGTTTCTTTCTGAATAATAGAACCTAAGGGATATCATAGTACTAAAAAATATCATGGATATAGTATGTATTTCTAATCCAACGTTTCCTTGTAAGATAGAAAATATAACCATTCCATTACCCTGAAGATTACCAACTATCTCTCCTAATATCCAGATTATAAGAAATATTGACATCTGAAGTTGAAAGCTTCTGATATTTCTAGATCTAACTGCTAGCCATACAAATATTCCCAATGCTACTAAAAGTAATATTAGTGTAATGTTATTCATACTAATGAGGGTACCAAGATTCCATACTACCATAGCAACAGCCATATTCCTTGGAACCATATGTTTTGTCCTAAATGAAAGAGAATAAACTATTCCAAAGACTATCAGTATTACAACAGAAAGCGGCTCAAAGACTCTATCTGCCAAGAATTCAAAATTAAAATATCCAGTTATGTGATAAAAAGAGTGTATTAGTATAAAAATAGAAAACACCAGAGTTATTTTTTTTAATTTTTTATTTATTAATCTTATAGTAAGGTATATCGGCACCACAGCAGCAAGAATAATAGCAATAGCACTTATGAAATGAAGCTGACTTTCTACTATCATTTTGCAGGACTACCACTAAACTCATAGGTCAAGTTATGATATGTAGTAGAAGAAGATGTCATCTCTAATAGCACATACACGTTCAAACAAGAATTGACTTTGTAATACGCACATATTCTTGCATCATTATCTCTCTTATTTATAATGCTCTGTAATGTCATTTTGTACAAACGATTTTCCAACTACTACTATTACTACGCACAAGGACAAAAAAGCTGCGACATTAAAGATAGTTGATACATTTCAAGACCAAATAAATGAAAGTCGTGAAGAAGAAAAGGATTCGATATTCAGTCGTAATTTCTTTTGCAAATAAACTTCCAATTTGGTTATCAATAATTTTTACCACTCTTATTCCACTAAATGTATGTGTTGTTGCATGAAACAATGATAGAACTAAATCCTGTAATTTCGGATCTGACTCTAAATTCTCTACAAATAGACCTTCCGATTTAGCAACATCTCTATTTATGTGTCTTGCATGTGTTTTGAATACAGTATGATTTGTTAGAAAAGCTGCAATACTTCGAAATAGTAGCTGCAGCATCTTCACCTCTACTGGCAAATGTGTATTTTTGTACCACTCTAAGAGTAATGTTTTAGATAGTGATATTACATTTTCACATTGTATTAAAAGCTGGATCAGCTGTATTTACAAATAACATTCCATGTTATTTGTCCCACCAACTCCTATTAGCGCTACATTGAATTCAAGTTCTTAAATGTGTCGTTATCTAATGCTAAGATTTTTCCAGATGCTGAAACACCAAACTGCTAGGATGATTATGTGTTGGTGTATCGGATGATTTTGATAGGATAAAAACTGAAGGTAAATTTGGATGGCCATCTGAGACGACAAGTTTCTCATGAAATGATTTTAAATATACATTCACCAACACAAAAAGACAAACAGACCGGATCTATTTACAAAAATTGATTATTATAATTAACACGTTGTTATGTATGACTGAAAATCTAAAATATGTCTACGTTTCTCCAAATACTTTATTAGTGCTCTAAAATCTTGAGGCTGATTGAGATGCAGAGCAAAACGATGATCTTGAAGTACCTGGGTACTAGTGAACTAAGTAATTCAATATTTTATATTTGTGGTCCTACTGGCTTGTTAAATCAAACGTATATATTACAAATCTATAGTGGTGATATACAAAGTATCGATAGATCATTTGTTTCCGTCAAAGTTTATTTAATCCATTGAAATTAGGTTTTGATTAAATGTCATCATAATTGGATAGGTATTAGATCACCGTTTGATCTAATGTACAAACCTAATCGCGTTGTCAACAACTATAATTTAGTAATCAAATATGCTTCCTTTAGTAGCATCTTGGGGGAGTTATTATAATATACTAATTTTGTAATGTATAAAGTTTGTAAAGTTTGCCTGTACGTCTATCAGTGTATTTCCAGTCCTCAATGCTATGTTTAATTTCTGTAAATTTTCCTTTAATTTCTGGATGCAATATATCATAAACATCCTTGCCTATTGTTATTTTATCTGGATTAGTCAATGAAGTTAGCTTCGCAGTTATACTCATGCAATATCCAAGGATATCTATAAAAGAGCTTTTATCATGGCCATACTGTACAATTACATTTTCACCCTCATCTATACCTATCTTAACACTAAGTTCTGGATAGTCATATTGGTCTAGTATGGGATTAATTCCATTTTTGATTACAGTTATCATTGATTTTGCGCATTGGACTGCTTTGTCGCATGCTAACAGCTTGTTGTAACCAGATGGAAAGAAAGCAATTATTGCATCACCTACATATTTTAATACATAACCACCATAGCTACGCACAATAGAAGTCATTTCATACGTAAATGCCCTGATTATAGTAACCATTTTATCAACTGGCAATGTCATACTCATATTAGTCGAACCAACTAAATCTGCATACATAATCACAAGTGAAATTTTTGAATTTACATGATTAAAAAGAAAATCTTGACTATCTTTAAGAGATGAATCATATCGATAATCGCTTTCTAATGCTTTCCACATTCTATCTTGTGTTCGGGTGACAAGTGTATGTGCATCAACTATTTCTAATGGAGCAATTGCTGACGATGAAAGTATCTTATTTCTAGAATAAGCATTACTACCCATTATCATATTAGTGATTGATTTGGCCATGATATTCTGCCTTTCGTCATGTTCATCCTCTTTGTCTCGTTCTGTCTTTCTAGAAGCTAATCTAGGCTTTCTGGTTGTTTTCTTATGTTGGTATCTCTTCTCTTCTCTAACTTGTTTATAGTGGTAGTACGCTTCTGGGTATGCTTCATCATTTATCTTTTCAATAGGCTCTCCTGTAGGTAATGGTGCATTTCTATCTACTTTGTATTTACTTGCTAGTTCTGAGAAGTCCATATTCAAAATAACATTTCTACCTACTTCTTTTATTCTCGATTTAGGAACATCAAATCTGTAGCTGTAGTCACCAAATATTACTATATTATCCTCTGTTTCTTTCATTATATGGCCTACATGGCCTTCATTTAGAATTCGTACTCCCTTGTTGAAGAGACCTTTTGGATATTTTCTTTCATAAGCAGCTAAATCTAGATTTTCGCCTTGAGTCCAAGGCTGCATTGGCAAGCTTGTAGGCAATGGCTCTTGACGGTTTACTTTATACTTGTTCGCAACTTCATACAGGTTAAGACCAATTAACACATTTCTACCAGTAGTTTGAATTTCAGATTTTGGAATATCATACCTATCATTTCCCTCTCCGAACACTACTATCTTGTCAAGAGTTTCCCTTACTACATGTCCAATATGTGGAGAGTCTAATGCCATTACTCCTCTATTAAAGTACTTCCCACTTGTCATTTAGAGATATTATGTATAATAATACATTAAGCAATAAGAAACTTGCTAATAATAAGACTATTTTGCTTATATCTTAACGATAATGTCAATATTTATAAAGATTTCGAGCTGTAAATTTGAACATTAGTACTACCATGCATTTGTGTCTATATTTCTTGGCTAAATTTCTCTCTGCTTGTTCATCTATCTAAATGACTATTGATAGGGTAAGACTGATAATTCTTGATAGGAGCACCCATTTGAATTGTTGTTAAAAAATATATGGCAATAATAAAAAATATATTGCAAACACAGACAGACAATATTGTAAACATAATAATAATGACTATTCATGAGACTTGTGAGAGTAATGTGTAATAGACGCTGCGCCCATTTACTATGAGATGGCACGTCCAGAAAATTAACAAGATCTTCTTCAGGAATGATTTTGCTACTTCCAAAAGCCCTTCATGATATTCATTGTCGGTGTTGTCGTATTTGGTATTGTCAAGGATTCTCTCTTAATGCTTGAACAACTGCAATAATAGGAAGTTATTAGTGGGTACTCATAGAGAGCAACTAAATAAAAGTCGAACCTCTTGTTTAAGAAAGAACTGCTTCATTGATTTTCCTAATGAAACTTGCTGCTTCTATAGGCTTTTGTATGATATCGCTTGACTCTACAGATGTAGATGTATATGTGTGCTCTACATACATCGAATGTTTGGTCATGATGGTAGTAGAGCTAATGCAGTCATTGACAACAAAAGAGTCTGGGAGTTTCGGTTCAGTATGAAGAGCCTTGGTTTATTTATCCCAATTACATAAACTACAATATTCGTTTTAGTTATTGTGAGCTTTTCTTAACTGATGATGTTTGATGTTTCTCGTTTATCTTATTTTGTGTTAATTTAAGAGTGATTCTCTCATCGGTGATACTCGATATCTCTATTCTTGGAATTTCGAGTCTGAACTTAGGACTAGTCATTTCAATAATGCTTCAACTTCACCCTGTCGAATATGCCTTCTTGTAGTTGACCCTGTCATCACTATGGATTTTATCTTCGTATGGATATTCTGACATATTGATTTTACAAGGTAGTTTATATCAAATAAGCCTTAACGAAGTCGTGGTAAAAATAATATTAGCACGGACGATAACAAAAAGACCATCGTGTGAAAGTAGGAATATCATACCACAAATAGGAGAGCAAGCAACAAGAAAAAATGTTATTGATTTAGCAAAACGCACAGAAAAAGAAGGCTTTGACTCATTATGGGTACTAGAAAGGCTGCTCTGGCCTCTCAAACCTCTTTACTCTATATCCTAGCACTCCTAATGGAAGTACGCCAAACCAGGTTCAAAATATACTTGATCCACGGAATTGCTGACATTTGCAGCAGCCAATACACAGAAAGTCAATCTAGGTACAGCTGTAATTGAAATCTTTTATCATATCCTGTAACATTGGCAAGAGGGTTTGAAACACTTGACATTTTATCAGAAGGAATAGTAACATCTGGACTTGGAATAGGTTCCTTAAAATATGAGTATCGACTAAGGAACAGCATAAGTAACAGCATAGGTATATATCAGCGGTAGTTCTTACAAATCAAAAATAGTGGTTCCGGAGATAATAAAACCTAGTTTTCATGAAGGTTCAACTTTACCATATCTTGGAAAAACATATCCGATTAGGATATTCAAAAATCAGCCAAAAAACAGTATAAGTTTTCTAAATCATCAATTTATAATTAGATTGCTACCAGTATCATCTTCATCATCTGCCAGAGAATATTCAGATCTAATTGCAAAGCTATACTACGGCTGGCTAAGGAAGACAGCACGTCCAATTTTTAAAAATAAAGTAGAAGAAGTATCATCAAAGCTTTGCTTTGATAAACCCAAGGAAATACGCATTAAAAAACTCAAAAACAGGTGGAGCAGCCTTACTCCTTCTGGTACAATTAATCTAAACGTAAATCTGCTTAAGACACCCTCAGATGTAATAGATTATATAATTTTGCACGAATTGTGTCATTTTAAATTTAAGGAACACTCACGCCATTATTGGGATCTAGTCCATAAGCACATGCCTAATTATCAAGAAAAGATAGATTGGTTAAATGTCAATGGAGTTAATTTGATTTATTAACCATCTAAAGTTATAAGCTTGGGCATATTCTTTGAGCTTTCTTCCAATGCCTCCTTAGTTGTGTTATCATTCTAAAATCTGAACCGCTAACCTTAAGCCAATCATGATCAGGTTCTACTCTTCTAGCTGGAGGAGATATCTATACGATTCATCACCTGGCATTTTATTATCTTCACAAGCCTGAATTATAACCCTATCAGTGACAGACCAGCTAGCGTTGCGGTTTGTTTTCTACTACTACATCAAAGACATTTCTTACTCCTCGACTCATCTGTCATTTAAAACTCGACTGTTCAAGATGAAATATAACCTAGAAGAATTGGTTGTATGCATATGCTTCTCGACGCTATTGAGCAGCAGGGCTTTGCGATCGATGTAGATGGGGGACTTAACATTTGTCTAGGCAAGAAAGTTAGCTCGGCTTTCTTGCCTGCCTCCCTCAGCTTTCTAATCAGATCGTTTTATTACAGATAAAATGATAAGTACTACCGAAGGAATATCTGTCCCAGAATTTGCTGACACTGGTGTAGAGTACGGGAATAATACAAGGTAGCAACATAAGAGGCAAATTTTGACAACAATTGCGAGTAATCACCATAACATCATAAAAAAGAAATAAAAATTAGCTATGATTGATGGTTGAAAAATGAGGACAGAGGGCATTTGACGTGTGTATAGGTAGGAAATTAGTAGTGAAATTACCAAATTGTGCAAGAGTTGCTGCATTCTCAGTTGGGATTATGATGTGAACTATAGCAAGGGTTTACCTAACTAGAATATTGATTAAATGATATAGCGGGATATTATGAGCGATTGGAAGATCATTTAAAAGGCCGAACTGTCATCGATAAAAAATAATAGGGATTACAAAATTGAATAGGCTTGATTCTATTGTTCATGAAATTCTGTAAATACATTAA
This sequence comes from Nitrososphaeraceae archaeon, assembly GCA_019246625.1. Lineage (GTDB taxonomy): Archaea > Thermoproteota > Nitrososphaeria > Nitrososphaerales > Nitrososphaeraceae > Nitrososphaera_A. Next base: position 14,350 of record JAFAQB010000085.1, on the reverse strand, counting down.
TATGTGATAGAAACATCTATGAGACAATGATAACTAACATTCTTATCAAAAAAGGAGACGAAAGAATCACTAAAAGAAACACTTCATATGACAAGAACTCGATTTATTCGATGGTGGATAAGCCATATTATGTGGACGGGCTGCTCTACAAGGTAGATAATTGACGAACTTTTGTGTTATATTGAAGATATAATTTTTTATATAATTTTAAATTTTTTAACGCCCTACGTTTCTTTATAATTAGTAATCACTCGGGAAGAAAAAATAAAAGGTAGTTCGCTTGTTGTTTTTGCCCGTGGCACTATTTGGTTGCGTTTCCGCCCGCTGCGCCGCCGGCAGTTGCGTTTCCGCCCGTTTTGTTCATGGCTGCGCCACCGCTAGTTGCGTTTCCGCCACTCGTTGCATTTTGTGCTGAAGCTTCTGTTACAAAGCTGATAGCAAAGAAGGATGCAACGATAACAGCAGCAACAACCATCACAGATAGTGCTGTCTCACGCTTGTTAAACATCAAAGGATTTGGAGGAATATGGCATTTAAAAATTTCTAAGATATTTTCTAATACAATATTCAAATATAAGTATCTATAGTTACATATTATAATTTGATACTGTATGGATTATATACTGGTTAAATATAGTCTAAGTTAATCAAGAATTTTGTATTAGTTGACTATTATTTTATAAGCTAGTTCGAACGCCATGCATGATAGAGAATGAATATACACTTGAGCACCCTATCGTTATTATGAATCTGGACGTCGAGTACATTTGTGTACTTAAATAACACTAGTGAAGAAATTTAGCAAGCCTGCTGTTTACCTTTTTACTGAAATGTATAGTATACATAATCGTATTGAACTTTTTTATTATGTGAACTTAGTTGTGTCGGCCCTGTTAACTTAAGGAATCATCTCCTATTGCTATGATAAATAAATTCAGAAACTTTTCTCCTTTTATAGGATGTTCTTTCAGGTTTATATCTCTGTATCCATCCATTTCCAAATAGCAACATGACTTCTTTTTATGAATCTTGATAAAGCTTTTGCAGTGCTTCTGTATGATAAACCAAGAAAGTAAAATAAGTATAGACCGTGGTAAATATCGTCATCAGAAGATGTTCTATTTCTTGTTTTAATATGTATCAATATGAAGAACAGGATGCCTTCAGCTATAGTCTTTCTGTTAAGTTAACACAGCCGTTGTCTCGATGATAAAGTATATATTCACTCACATGGATTCGTTCGATCTAATGTTCTTCCAGGAAGTAAAGCCAATTCAGTAATGTTATCAGATTAGACTGGCTGGTTACCTTTGCATTCTTAGCAGCAGCCACCTTGGCTTTAATTGCTGTTGACAAGATAGTACTAAAATTAATGAAACAAATGTGAATTACCACGTTGAATAAAATAATAATAACTCCGCATTACTTGACAGATAATGGAGAAAACTGTAAAGCGATTTCCAATGAATTGCTGGTACCGAAAACCCGCTCCCCACATTTAATACAATATTTACAGACTTCAAATTAGCAAATTCTGCTACTAATGTACATGGCTGAAATAGTAGCAGATATTCTTAAAACCGTGGTAAACATACGCTATTTTGTTATGCTCGTTAACTGACAGACGCCTACGGTCAAATAAAATTATAAAAAACGTTAAAGCTTCATGGTGATTACTCGCAATTGTTGTCAAAATTTGCCTCTTATGTTGCTACCTTGTATTATTCCCGTACTCTACACCAGTGTCAGCAAATTCTGGGACAGATATTCCTTCGGTAGTACTTGTCTTCTGACCGTGACTATATGAATGACTGAATCTTACATTGTTGCCGTTATTTACATTGTTGCCGTTATTGCTGGTAAACACCTGAAAATAACATGCGTTAACTTCATCTCTAGAAGGTTCTGGCTTGCTCCCACCTGTGTGACCTGTTTTCTTTATACAGCTGTAGAATTGTTGGATCTGCTTGTCAAGATGACTATCTCCTGTCTGTATAGGAATAAGGGGAACTGCACCTGTCCTTGTGCCAACTGCACCTGTACTTGTGCCAACTGCACCTGTACTTGTGCCAACCTGATTGTTACTCTTCACAGCTGACACGGGGACTGCTATGGTGCTCGCAGTAGCAATAGCCAACACGAAGATGATACCAAGGATTACGAACTGTACTTTTCCATTCATTGAAGCGAAAGTAAATTCATAATTTATAAGAGTTCGGAGTAAATTACGGATGTACTTCTACTTGCCGATCGATAATAACACATCATTCTAAAACAAGTTAGGTAAAAATGAACAATTCATTACTGATATTGTTCTAAACTAAATCATCAAGCAAACATGTACGGCTGTATGGTTGAAATCATTATATTCTGTTGATCTATCATTCTCTCTACTCGATCTCAAGTTGGTTGCTGAAATTGCTTATGATTGATTGCTCAAGAATGTAAAGCACCCGATGATACACCAAATTCTAATCTTATTTATTATTATACCAAGTCTTGATCATAAAGTCTAAAATACCCAATTAGTGTTCTGGTCAACAATGAAGTGTGATAACTATGGACAAACTATTGATGAATATACCAAAATGTTATGATGAGAGACAGGAATGCCGTCGTATATATGGAGGATCTTTGAATAACGAAATACACGTGAATCATACATACAAGTCGTTGTACATTTTACGCCATTCCTAATTGGTCGAAGGTGCGATTAAAATTATACATTATGAAAAGGATCAAAATAGATATCGTGACGCTATAAGAGTCTGGATACCTTTAAGCGCCGCTGGTGCATTAATTTCTTTCCTGATCGGTTTAGCGTTCCACGTTCCACTAAGACAAATGATATTTGCTATGATCTTTTCTGCTGCATTGATTTTTAGTGGATACATCTTTAGATCGTTCGGCAAAGACAAAGAGAAATATAAAAGTAAAGATGGAATATAACAGCAGATAACCCTAAGTACATCCAAATATATGATGCCAAAAGCCATTAGGAAATGTAAAACAAAAAATCAAAATCTATTCCGATTATCTTTAGTGCGCTAGCACATAGTTTGATGGTTAGCGGTCGTATTTACGAATTATTTATGCTAACTGGATTTTTTATCTGATTTTGCATATTTCAAGATTAACGTCTTGTAGATCCTCGGAAACTATCTAACAAAAAACGCTATCGCTACATGCTGATGAGAAAAGGATCAAGATTCGCTATTTACTATTTTCAATTAAGCCATTCTATAAAACTAGCATAGTTTAGAGAACGAACATCATCTAATTAATTTGGAAATATTTTAATGGAAAACCGGATCCCCTTAACCCACCATTAATTACTCTATGTGCATCTTCGAGTGCAGATGTCTTCACTGCATATTTACAATAATTAAACAATCTTTCCCCTATCATCCTTGGTAAGCTCAATTTCTTAACCAGATGTTTTCTTGCAATATACAACATTTGACCTATTGACCTATGCCTTCATCTCTGTATTTTGGATGAGTAGAGATATCATCCCGATATAGACTGTCACCATAAAGATCGTGATTTGTAAACATACCATCTGCTCTAATTTTCTCCCATGTATGTATGGATGTATGGTCAGCGTACTCCGCATGTAAGGAAACTATCAAAGTATGTGCAGAACTATCAGGTTCAACAGGGACAAATTGTCACTTAAAAAATTCGAAGATGACTTTGAAGTTCATTAGGAGGCCAGATGTTTCAGTATCGCGCAAGAAATGGAAATGATTTTTTAGTAATTTGACTATCTTGGGAATATCTTCTGGAAGTGTATTTCTGACTACAATGGCTGCATCAGGTAGATGTGATGGTCGTTGTTGCCGCAATTAAGTGTTATTGTTGTGATTATCCTTTTCATTCTGTGTCATATTACGTACAGATTAACCTTATCTGAGATTCTGACCGGATATAAGCCTATTTTATTTCTCGTGCTTGTGTATGGTATGCTGCCGTAGATCTTCTCTAGAGTTAAACGATCCATTACAGCTTTCGCATTTAAAAGTTTGATGAATCTCAGCTACGCTTTCGGTGTTAGTTTTGATCGTGGAAGAAGTCATGGTGGCAGTAGAAGGATAGTCCGAAGGCGATGCAATCTGAGGCCATAGCTTTGCAAACATGGCAGGTGCGTTAGCTCTAAGCCATCCAAACATCTTCTCTTCTTCATGCAAGCTTTGTCTGAGGGATGGTATTGCATCACCAATATTCATTTTCTCCGCCATTTGTATAAGCAGGTTATAACCTATTATTTCAGCATTTTCTACTATTGTATCCTCTACTGATTGAATTAGCTCTTGCTCTGCAGCATTCATTGAACTATGTATAAGATTTCTTAAAGACTCAGGTGGTATTGCCAACGGTAATTCACCTCTTTCTTGTGTTGCAGTTCCTCCCAGCTTTCTAATAAGCTGCATTAGTCTATCTTGGTGTTGTCTTGTTTCCTCTAAATGGAGTTGTAATTGCTGCCTAGCATCTTCTAATATTGTTTGCTGTACTCTTCTTTGAACTCTTTCTATAGCCGCGTTTTCCATTGCCAATGAAGAATTCAAATACAAAATAAATTTATCAGACTTAAAATGTGTCATTGCGAATATCATATAGCAATTATTTGCTATAACAGTTGGCGTCATTATGCAAAAGGGATTGTCATATTATACAACTGCGCGTTGTATCCTAGGTGGAACTCGCTATAGACCAGTGAAAGTTGCTATGAAATCTAACATGCAGGATCTTACATATCAACTTCTTCGGATCATTTACATATCTTGCTGTTGACAAGATAGTACTAAAATTAATGAAACAAGTTTTTTATGTTTCGCCATTTTTACTCTCCTTTTTAAATTGAGATTCATACGAAAATGGATATGGAGTATGCAGGAATAAAATCTCTAATTGGCATGAATTCAATTGTGGTTATAACACTATTTATTTTGTAACAGAATATAACAAGCAGTTGTAATGACATCAAATAGGGATTTCTAAAAAAAATCCCGATAATTGGTCCTCAAATATATCAGCTGCGAAATACTTCAAAGTATAAGTTGGACTGCGATAGCCTTGTATTTAACAATGCATATCTTTTAGGCTTCAAAAAGAAATAGAAATATAGTTATCTACTTGAGTATGATGATTCTGCTTCTTGTGCGGATCCAAGAGAAGATGATCTAGAGAGAGTAAAACGTAACCAGGTCAGACTGTCATTGTAACTGATATAGTTGCAAAGTTATTTTACTTAACAGTTCTACATAAAACCTTTCTGACACAATTATCGCAAAACTATTATAAGGATAAAGGAGTCGTCAATGGAAACATTGACATATGTGTGTCCTAATTGTGGCAACGATTTAATCGAATGTGTAACGTTTAGTGAATTTGATGATAACAACGGCTGGTGTTGTAAAAAATGCAAGGAGTTCTACGGTAGAAAAGAGATTAAGAGAATGATGGTCTACAATGTTTGATTCGCTTTAATTATATTAAATAGGAACGACTCCAATCGAGGCTCTTTAACCTTTTATAGGCCCAATACAGGTTGGCATGGATGCTAGCTATTTACGTAGAAGCTTTCCTATAACGGGAACACTATTCATTGGATTCTAGATAGCGGTGTGGTTACCCCAATTTTCACTTTTGTTGTTGCAAGATGATGTAGTGTTTGTTGTCGCATTAATACCCAGATAAGTTTTACTATCGCAGGAACTATTGCTAATGGATTTTAATTCATCTCTAGGCTAATGCTTTCTGCTAATTTTGCTATGTAGTGGAAACTAAAGATGCGACAAGAATTGCTGAAATAGCTATAGAAGGTTAATAGGAGGATTGTTATATCTTAATTATTCATCGCACAAATTATCTCTTGTGTGATTGTTATTTAATTCTAATACTATATTCAAACTCGACGCACACATACCAATATTCCATTCACGCCAGTCTATATAATACTATTGTGGTTCTGCTTGAGCATATGCTGTTCTGGTATAGTTAGAATCAATATTACATTGTCATTTTACATCTATTACTTATACTTCGTGCTACGGAGAGATCTTCTACTCACCTTACTCATTAGCAATACGAGTGCATGGTAACGGCATTAGAACACAAGGCTTCTAACAATCACAATCTCACAGTCAGCGAACAAAAAGTGGTTTGTTAAAAACAATAATATGCTCCTGATGTGACTAGCATGCAAGTATAACTGTGTCCCTAGAGTCAAAATTTGACAGGATACATAACTGAGAGCTATTGAAACGCGGAGATGTAGAAATAATTAGTTAGACATTCATCCCAAAACCGGCAGCAACGTTTTTAGTAATATTATTTGCAGCATAATCTTTAGCTATTTTATCCAAATCTCTAGCTATGGGGCTAATGCTATTTAATATTCTATCTAAACCTTTAAAGATACTTGAAACAAATACGTTCCATCCTTGTCCAATTATAGATAGAATCACTACTATAAGCATAATCCATGTAAGCAACCCCATATTTTGAATAGTCATCTGATTATTTTTAAAGATTACAGGTGCTCATTTTATTTCGTATCATTAGTTAATGTATAATGTAAGCCTTACACAAACCTTCGATCACGCATACACCTCGGTGGTAGCTATGAACTACTTTACCTCTTGACTTATTTCCTTTCTCATTTTATCCTTTACGGGAGTGCCAAACATAGATTGAATTGCAAAAAGGCCTCTATTGCTATAAGAGGTACTATAATACCTAATTTTTAGCAGACATTTTGAAGTAGCTGTATTTTCGGAGTCAAATCCTGTCTCGTATTCGTATATGATTATATCACTAAAAAGATAACAATGATCTAAAACCTATCATTTCGACCCTAAGTAAATTATGATGGTAAATTTGTCATTTATCTCTGAATTCTCATCTCCCGACTCTCTAGAAAGACAATCCATAAAACATATCTTTCACTAGCCATGGCTCTGTTCATTTAGCAAAATATAATCATTCCATTATGTAAATCTACAAAAAGATTGAACCAATTTTTAACCGTGTTCTAATATAAAGTTACGTTCTTGACATGGAAAATAATCAAAGATTTCCGTTCTATCTTTTATGTGATGAATAGTTCGTTCTATGATACTTTTTCCTAATATGAGTAAATGCGATGATGTAATTTCAAAAATCTACATGCTCGTAGATACTAAGAACCACCATATGTGAAACTGGATATTTTCCATATTTTTTAATCCATTCTTGAAGAAACTGTTCAGCAACAAGTTTGCTCCTTTTTATAGAAATACACATATATGGAGAATTGATTTACTTTTAGGTTCTATTTCAATCCATGATCTCGTTTGATAAACGGCAATAAATAAATGCTCTGATGCTTTCCTAAATGAAAGGCCAAAAAAATACAAGCGTAAAGCATAGTAATTATACTTCGAAGGCGTTCTGCTTCGTTTGAATTTGAGCATTTAAAGGACAGGCATTAAACTTTTTTCACTCGGTAAACATCCATGTAATTTACAAGAAAGAATATATATGTAATAACAATAACAAGTCAACCGATTCTTGACAAGTATACATGGGTTTGCTCAGCGTAAAGGCGCGGAAAAATGTCAAGAACCTACAAAATCCGATTTTTTAATTGCATACATTTCATGCGTTTATTGTTCTTTTCATTTTCTAATTATTTTCATAAGCCATGACTTGACATAGTGCATACCGGGAATAGTAAACGATCTTGCCACTATTACGGGACAATCCAATTGCTCCAATAACAACTGTAGATGAGAATCACTAAATAAGCTGAATTTTCCTATGCTTGCTCCCAAAATGACAATATCTGGCTGAGATGAGCTAAGTCCCGAGAAACATAATTTAGATAACATTTCACTATTGTTTTCAGTCTCTTTTGAGAGATATAACTCATTGAATTCAACCCCAATTTGAGAAAGGAATTGCTCGCGCTTTAGGGATTCTATTTGTCCAGCAGCAGCATCATTACCATACTCCTTTTCATGATTATGCTCTTTTTTCTTCATTGATAATACGTGTACTTTGAAATTCCCGGAATGTTCTAACCAACTGGTTGCCTTTAGTACGACGTCAGAATGATCTCCTCCGTCATACAGGATTACCATGTTTTTCTTCTCTACTGTTCTACTTGGACGAGGGATCATTGTATTCCGATCTGCTGATTCAAATAGAGGAAAGTCATTGCCAGTTGTTTTAATAGCTAGCACGTCACGAGTCACCAACGTTTGAAGTTTCTTGCTATTTCGGAAAGTTTCAAAATCAGTTATTACTAGATTAATATGTTGCTCTTCAATTGTTGCCAATATAGCTTCGATCGAATCATGGGATATCCTAACGAGATAATGATTTGGAATATTCTCTTTTTCCAGCATTTCTTCTAATGATCTAAATGATTTCCTAGCCATTTCACTATATGCAATTCCTGCTGAAAGTGGTGTTTGCTGTGGAACCGTTATTACTCTTAATATATTGACTTCGCCTTCATTCTCCTTGGCTGCTCTTATAGCATATTTTATCAATCTATCGGGATTTTCAGGAGTGTAGGGAATTAAAATTCTATAATCCTTTCTAACCATATCGCCCTCGCTTGTTATTATTGGGGCATAATGATCGATTTCCCTTCTGAAAGTATAAAGACGGTAGACAGCGAAGCCAACTGCCACCCATATGATAGTTATAAACCAGCTCAGAGGATCTATAATCAATAGGTAAATAGCTAGGCCAAGTTTGAGAAATATTCCAATTATTGGAATAACTGGAAACAGCGGTGTCTTGAATCCATATTTTAGCTTGTCACCATATATCCTACGAATAGTAACCACTGCAATATTTACTTGGGTAAATAAAAGCAGAAAAATAACTCCTGCTGCAATAGCTATTTGTGCTAGAGGAAGCGCATAAGCCATTACTGCCATAATGATACCCGAGATCAAGATGGCATTATGAGGGGTTTTATTCTTAGGATGTATCGAGCTTAGTTGATACGGTAGATTATAATGTCTACCCATTGCAAATGCTACTCTGGCGGAAGAAAAGGTAGTTGCATTTAGGGCCGCTAAAGTAGAGATCATACCTCCACCCAGTATGACAAAAGATCCGTATGGCAGGAAGAATTCAGCAGCCTTCATTATGCCAAGTTCACCATGGTTGCCAATGAATTTCCACGACGGTATTCCTGTTGGAAATATTGCCCCTATTGAAACAAAAGCAATAAGACAATATAAAACAACTACTGCAGTCAACGAGATGAAAATGGCTCTTGGAATATTTTTCTTTGGATTCTTCACCTCCTCCCCAGTTTGTACAATTACTTCATAGCCTTCAAATGCAATAAATGTCAACCCCATGGCTGCTACAATCCCGGCTACTCCCATTGGCATAAAATCTGAAAAATTCATTTTCCAGTTAGGATGATTATGTATACTCCAAAATCCCGCTCCTATTAGAGTAAAGATAATACCCAGCTGGAGTATTGTGACAATGTCCCCGGTCTTACCTGTTTCAGAAGTTCCCTTAATGTTAATATAAGTAAATGTTGCTACAGATGCTACCGCTATTAATTTATCGAACGGAATAATTCCCAATACTGCATAGTTATTATCAATAACACTTGTCATCTTTAATAAGCTGCTAAGAAATGATGCAAAGCTTACAGCATAAAGACTACCAGCGACTATGTGTGCAAGCCAAGCCATCCAGCCACTTATAAAAGCATTTGGCCTTGGTAGCCCTTCTCTAACCCACAAATAACCTCCACCAGCTTCAGGCATCGCTGATCCTAATTCCGCATATGCCATAGCGGTAAAGAGGGTAATTATCGCATTAATTATAAATGCAGTTATGACTGCGCTACCCGCTAGGCCTATAGCAGTTCCTGTAAGGACAAAGATCGAACCGCCTATCATTGCGGCTACTCCTACCATAACGATATCCAAAAGACTCAACGAGCGAACCAGAGTATGCTTATGCAGATGATCGGACGATGATACATCCGAGTCTCTATCGACACGGCTAGCCAATTAGTATCTCTTTCTCTATAATGGGGAGATTAAAATGTTTTGAGAATTGCAATATATGTCTTAAGTCAATTATCGCTATAGCGGCAAAAGTCAACCTGTATTTCTAAGGTTATATTGAATGTATAACTGGTAACTCGTCTGTGTTCCACAAGAAGAACAAGAATGTCCTTTGTTGCATTTTACAGATGCAACTTATAAGTTGTTCCGAGTTCTTTTACGCCAATCTGTTTCTTCCAATTACCTACCACTATGAGTTTCGTTTCTGTTAAAGACCAGACTATCTTCCTGTATCCATCTTTACATTATGCTAGTGTAGTAGTCCCTATTTATCATCCAATCCAATATATGTATCGGAAATTTCTGGCTTATCCTACGTACTAGTAACTAGCCAATCAAAGGCGGAAAGTATGAACTGAAGCATCATTAAATAATATTATCATTGATGTTATGCAGTCTCTATCTAAAACAAAAAAGCTGTCTATAGAGTTGCTTGAGGCTAGTATTGTCTATTTAAGGTTCTGGTTTATAATCATGTGTACTTGTCGGTTTTGCAACCTACAGCGGTTAAACATTATGGTCTCAATCTTAATCAAAAAGAGGTCAGTCTGATGTAATATATCCCTTGTAAAATAAAATCTATCCTCGCTGATGTCGATCTGATTAAGGTTGAGATTCGAGGCTAAAAGAACAAAGTGTGCGAGACAAGCATTATTTTCAGATCTTACTCATTTTTTAAAACTAGAATAAATTCTTCTTTCATTTTTCCCATGGTCGACTTGTATTTGCCTCTGCTAATCTGCTTAAGCACAATAAATCCTATATCCTTTGCCTCCTTTATGATAAAGTCATTTAATGCCAAAACTTTGCCATGATACATAGGATTACCTATAATAATACAGCAGTATTTTTTCTTGACTAAGACTCTTTTCATCTCCATTAAGGCTATGTGCATACCACGAAAAAACCTGTCTGGGGTATCTGCTCTGCTCCTCTGCCCACCGATTAAATCTTTCTCTAATGCGTATTGGTCAAATCCCAGCCACCAAAGAGACAATTTTTGGTATTCTGCGTATGGAACGGCTGCCATATAAGGAGGATGGGTACAAATGAAATCTATTGTTTCATCATTGATAAATACTAAACTTCTGCAATCATGATTGAATATCTTCATATTAGACTTGGTGGAGATTTTATTAAATTCTAGCATGCCATTAATCATATAATTGACAGCAAAAACGAATTTTTCGTATATCTTCTTTTTGAGTATAATTTGCTTATTTATCATTAGATTTCCAAATCCACTTGCAGCATTAGATACACTTCTTAATATTGAAGAAAGAGCCACCAATAAGAAGTCTCTAATATCTCTATTTTCTATTGAATAGATTCTCTTTTTTATTATAACTAGTTCACAAAGGACGTCTTCATGAAACCATTTTCGTATATTTGGATGAAGCGAGTCATCAATTATTATTTTGTTTCTGTTCTCATGATTAGTCAGGTTTACATGACTGCGTACAGCCAAAATGTCTTCCTTCATAGATGCGCATATCATTGAAACATTCTTTAAATCAGACTTTTGGAGGTTCGTTATTTTTACCTTTGATATCAGGCACGCTAAAGGGTTAATATCGACTCCTATTGCATTTCTACCTAAAATTTTTGATTCGACTAAAGTCGTTCCGCTGCCCATGAAATTGTCTAATATAAGATCATTCTTTTCTGAGAATTTTGATATTAAATAATTGGGAATCTGAGGAATATATTTTGCTGAATATGGATGATAGCCATGTGTTGCATATCTTGTATTTGCTTTTTGTAATTCCCAGTCCAGTGTATTTAGGTATATTATCTTCTCAATCTCAATTCGTGAGCGGCTATCTGATTTTAATCTCATGTTTTATACCACAATCAGATGTTGTGTTATTCCAGCCAACATTCTTCTTAATTATTTCAATATAGGCAGGATTAATCTCGTAGATTATCGAATTTCGGTTCAGGCCACTTGCAACCCTCATTGTTGTCCCGGTACCTCCAAATGGGTCCAAAACGAATTCTCCTTGAATTGTATATAGTTTTATTATTCTCTCTGGCAATATATCTGGAAAGGGTGCAGGATGCCCTTTACTATGGGATACTCCCATTTCCCAGATACTCCATGACACTTCCTTAATGAATTCCTCTGATAATCTATGCTCCGGTCGAAGGTCTATTTGCATTTGACCTTCGTTTTGAAATATGAGTATGTATTCATGCATTATATTCAGGCTAAATGAACAAGGATATGGTTCTGTCCTGAGAAATTTAGTTGCTCCTCTCTGCCACAGTCCTTGTGTACCCTTTGGCTTCATCCAGATAATTTCCTTTCTAAAAGAGAAATTAAGATCCCCCATGATCTTTACTATATCTGCGTTGATAGGTTTCATACCATCGTTTGATATTGCAGTTCCAACATTAATAGCGACAAATCTGCCAGACGCCATTACTCTCTTTATTTCTTTCAGAACTTTTTGAATTTCGTATAGATATTTTGAATAAGCCAGATTGGGACCCAAACCTTTTTCTCCATACTTTTTAAGGTTCCAATAGGGCGGGGAAGTAACAACTAAATGGATAGAACCAGAGTCAATTTCCGGCATATCCGATGAATCACCTATAATCAGGCTGTGAGTAGTCATTATTGTAAACTGGTCAGGCATGCCACCTTAAAATATGGTTCTAATTATGGTTCTAATTGTGACAGCTCCAGACAAAGCTCGCCTTGTTCTGCGGTAGTTATGATTTCTTATCGTAATCACTTTTCGAATAATTGTTATTTTCTCTTCGCTCCTCCTGAACATTTAAGATCGTCTCAAGGGTTGTCATTTGTATCATTGCCGGTATCAGATCGAGGCAATGTGCAATACGCCAGTCATCAACGGATATACCGTACGAGATATTGAATATTAACTGTGTATTTTACTATGTCTGATTTTGAGGAAATAGCACTCATAAGAGACGTATCGAATGAGTCATCGATTGTATCAGGATACTCTATACAATAGGTGTCACTTTGTCTTTCTCAGGAAAGATAAGGATATTTTGTTTTTGCTTGAGTTTGCACTGTATACGACCATTTATTGCAAATCTCTGATTTATTCATATATCTAGTTCTTCTCGATACCGTATTTTCATCAAGATAGATGATTGTCAATAAAAAAAGTATTCCGATCTATGGTATCTCATAGTTTTTAACGAAGGACATAAGAATAAATATTTAACATTTTATATGCGATTGGCTGTGTAGAAAACATCAGTCTTGTGATAAGATTGGTTAATCTATGCATGCATATTGTACGCTATACATCTAAAGAAGGTTGGTTTCTACTGAGCCATGCAATTATAAAACTGAAATAGGTTTTTTGTGCATCTTCCGGTAAAAGAAAGATTTTCCTCTTCAACCACGAGAATTGGTAGACGGTATCATTGCAAAGAGACTGATTAGGTTTTAGATTACACGTGAGATACTGTTAAATGCATTTACTAGGAATTCCCAGTTGATTATATCAGTGCATTGTATTTTTATTCTTCTTTTTTTCTCCTCTTCCAGAATGGGCCTTTTTCTTATGTATATCTAGCCTTTCTTTGTCTACAAAGGTCATGGTACATTCCTTACACTTTATACTTGTCTTATTATTATTTCCATCTCTCTTTCTCTTAAATAAGAAATTCATCCCAGTCAGTCAATATATCGAATCGCCTTATTAATATTGACACATGATCCATCATTAAAAGTTGCGATGTCTTCATCATCATAACCATAACAATGTCAAATGGTAATTCCAACTATGCAATACTTGATGATACTATTATTGCTATACTAAATATTCAATAACATGCAACTAGCGCAAGTTTCATTGTTTACTTGAAATGATTGAATGAATTTTACAAACTACATGTAAGAATAGTTCTCCTTGTAACGAAGTTTGAAGGCAAATCAGCAACAACGTGACAAACTAATATCCAACAATTCAGTAGGATAAGCTTATCTCTACTACTATATGGCTAGAGGTCTGTTCATTTGTTTTTTCTTATTTTGTCCGAAAGGTGTTGAGCTAGAGCAGAGCAGTACAGTACAAGATTATCAATATGCCAGCGATCCTCTCCTATATTTTTGCCGGAAATTCTGTCATTCTATGAAACCAACCCAGATAGATCATCATGACGTCATATCGGCACGGATTATATCTTCTTGCTCTTTTTGCGATCATATTACTCTATCACGGTTAATACATGAATCAATAAAGGCTAGAAAAGTACTCTCATCTTAG
>JAFAQB010000054.1 GCA_019246625.1 Nitrososphaeraceae archaeon | reverse complement strand
TATAGCACACTTTACAAACTGGGTCGACATTCCACCGCCAACTTATTTTATATTAACATCAAAAGATCCTTTACAATTAAGACCTGGAGACCATAATAAAACTATTGGGGCCCAATTAAAATCAACTACTGGTATTGTACCGAATTTAGTTAGTTTTATTAAAATCGAAAATAATTCTGCTTTGCCAATAAAACTAATTACTATTTCTCACAAGGTTAATAATAACAATTCAAGTATTGAACCTGCATCCTTTGATATTTCTGTTTTAAATAACGCACCAGTAGGTCAATATACAATACCAATACTAGCAAATATATCAGAGGGATCAAAATTTCTACCAGAGTTCATTCACATTAAGAATCCTTTGCTATCAGTTCCAACATATGCATACATGTTAACACCAGTAAATTTAACACTTAAGGTATTAGAGCCATTGACCTTTCAGCAATGGTTTAAAGAAGTATGGGATACATATGGTAGTCTGATAAGTCTATTTGGAGGGGGCCTTGCTGCTGGAGCTGCTTCATTAGTATTTGACAGATTAAAAAATACTCGTAGACATAATGACATGGATCTTGATAAACATTAGCATATGTAGGTCAGATATATGCAATAAAAAAGGTAGTAGATATGAATCACACACCTACAACGCCTTATCATGAAAATATGCTTGCTTATATACATTGTAGATACTATATTTTTAATGGATATGATTCTAATCTAATACGATTGATATATAATATCGTAAGTTCGGCCAATAAAAGAAAAAGTAAGGTACATCAGGCTGAACAAATAATTGCATGACGTTGTTTATGGACTAGATATCATCATTACCACCATTAAGAATAGGTAGATAGTAAGTTGAGGCGGGGGCATAATTCTTTCATATTGTGGCCAACTTCTATCAATTAACTAGTATAAAGCTATCCTCACGGTGTCAGATGTTTTATGGTTAAAAACGATCAAATCCACCCATGTTGTAGATACAAACCTGGAAATACTAAAGGAATGGGAGTCTGATGAAAGGACGATATTAGAGAAATTCATAAAATTGTTAATACAGGGCAAAGAATGGTGGTACTTTATACCTATAGGAAACAATCTAGATTTCGATTTTCGATTTATAAATAACAAACTAAAGCACTACTTTGGCGATAATACCTCCTCGGAATTATCAAAGACACGAAAGCTTGATCTATTGACCCTTTGTGTAATGATGAATGATCTTAAATTCAAAGGTTGTACAGACGTTCTTGGAAAGTCACATAGAGCCAAAGATATGTTGGAATGGTATGCAGGTAAGAATTACGATAGAATTGAAGGGTACATTAAAGAAGAAGCAGATGATTTTGTGAAGTCATTCTCTATCATGTATGCAGAGATGCCAAAGCTAAAGCACATTCTCAAACATTTCAGTTTCAATCGGTCTCATCAAAAAGCCAACTATAACATAACCAATATGAATACTTAGGCTTGAAAACTGTTATGATGATGTTACCATTTGTTTAGCTTTTGCAAAAAGTACTTTCAAAATCTAAGAAAAAATAATGAATCTGCAATGTTGTTGGACTCCTTTTTTGATACTAATAATAGTAACGTCGATGAACGAGCTCCAAATAGCATGAAATGCGTGGTCATGCTATCGGGACTATGACAGCAAGGTGGATCGCTACTTATTTCGACGTTCGAAGAATAAAGGAGTTTTGAATATGAAATACTGATCTTACTATAGAACAATATAATAATAATAGTGATGATAGTTTAATGTCGGTTGTTGGCCTTACAAAAATAATGCTACTACCTACAACCAATGCTGCAACACATACAATAAGTGGTATGATTACCTGTTTTTTGCCTAGGATCTTCTTCTCACTATTTTTTCTACTACTCCGCTGATAACCGTTATTATTCCTATCAGTTACTTCTAAAAGTAGGTTTCAAGTAAATATACAGTGACTAAGCTAAAAAGTTTCTCTATTATATGAAGGACATTGATTCCTTCTTTGCTATACATAGTGAATAAAAATATGAAATGTTGAGTTGACGCAATTGTTTAAGATACCCATATAGTCCGGAGTGCATCTCTGGATGATTTGGCATCGTTACTGTTTGTGAAAACTTCTAGAGTAATTGTTCTATCATAATCAATATCCTTTAGTGCTTTGACCACATTTTGATGGTCTATGAAGCCTTCGCCTATAGGTAGGTGTTCATCTTTCCGTCCATGATTATCATGCCAATGAATATGAATTATTTTGTCTCTAAACGTGTTTATATAATCAATTACTGAAGCCATTCCTCCAGAGGTAAAAGCATGTGGAATATCCAGATGGACTAATAACGTATCAACATTATCTATAACATATTTGAATTCATCTACATTGTGTATTCCATTTGAGAGTGGAACATTTTCTAACATTACATGTACGTTAGACTTTTTAGCTTGTCTTACAATTTCCCTGAGACTTTTTACCATATTATCCAAAACTAGTTTTCTTTTTTGTCCATAAAACATACCATTTACGTTAGCATGAAAATTTATTAAATTTATACCTAGTTCTCTTGCTGTCTTAATTTCCTTAGTTGCCTCTAGAACCCAAGCATGTCTGATATAGTCATAATCTGAACCTAAATCTATCCAATAGGCAGTATGAGCAATAGGTTCTTGCTTAAATTGCTGAAGTAGTTTTACTATCTCGTCCTTCTTCTCATTGATTATGTCTGGATTACCTTCAGGGCCTTCTATGCCTATTTCGACATAATCAAAATTTAGATCATATATCTTGCTTATCTCACTTATTATTTCATTTGAAGGGTTGGTAAGTAATCCATATGATGGCATAGAATTAGAGCCTATATGTACAAATTGGAGTATCCTTACTAATAAGGAAAGAGTAGACTCATAAATACTAGCTATAAGTAATAATAGCATGGTAATAAATCACACCACAAACTACTTGAGTTCATAGGTGCGGTGTATACGATATGATATCCAGTTCACTATCAGATCTAGATGCACATACCAGAGAAGAACATAGGACAGATGAAACAACTGCATAACAATCAAAAATACAGTCACAATTTTTAATAAATCATCCATATAAACAACTATACATTTTTTTATAATTACTACACTGATGACAAAGCATTCAGTAGAACGACTATAAGGATAGATATAGCTAGCTCGTTCAAATTCTATAAACAATAGTATTATAACAGCAATAGCAAAAATCAATTGTTATCTATGCAAAACCCATCCATCGAAATTTTTGACATGCTTGCTCGTGCCCAGTTAACTGGTCAAGCTATTTACGTAGTCGCAAAACTAAGAATAGCTGATTATTTAAAAGATGGTGCTAAAAGTGTTGAGCGATTAGCAGAATGGACTGAAACCAATCCTGATTCTCTATATAGATTATTGCGTATGCTAGCTAGTATTGGTATATTTGCTGAAATAAAAGAAGAAAATGACAAAGAAGAACAAGCTAATCAAAGGATAAGAAGAAGGTTTGAACTAACACCTATGGCATCTTTACTCCAATCTGAAGCAGAAAATTCAGTAAGAAATTTTGCTTTGCTGTTTGGATTAGAATCATTTAAGAAATC
>JAFAQB010000259.1 GCA_019246625.1 Nitrososphaeraceae archaeon | reverse complement strand
TCTGGTGGAAGTAGTAGCTTGATCTCATCCCATAAATCCTCGGGGAATCTTTCTAATTGCTGGAAGATGTTTTAGTCTTCTATGACGCACAACTATAGAAAGAATTTCTCAAGCTAAATGCTTATCTATTTTTAGGATAGTCTCTTAGTCAATCACCACCACCAAGATGGAAAATGGCAATACTCATCTTCTTTGCAGCGTATGCTATTAGCTCGTTATCACGGTATATTCTTAATCCTTTCATAGCACAGTGGCCAATACTTGGAAATGCTGTAATTTATACTGCAATACTAGTTGTTTCACTTACCTATTTTGCACTCCCTATTGGGAACCGTTTGCTGCGGCATTGGTTATATCCAAGAAGTATATAATCTCCGAATGGATAGAATATGAACAACTTTTGTTTCCTACTATACTAGAGATTACGGATATACAAAACTATAATGCTTTATTTCTTATTATTTTGTTTAGTAACAGTCTTTCCATTTCTTCTTGCTGCTATTCTGCTGTTGGATGTATAGTTTCCAGTTCCGTGACTTCGGGTATTTTTCGTTCTACTGGTAATGATAGCACTCGCTGTTGTGGAATTTGTTCTTCTTCTTTGAACATAATGGAAATTTGGGACATATGATGATACACGTTGCCATTATTTTCTTGTAATATGTCCGTATTTTTACACTCGTATAAAGATGTGTTTCCTGTTTTCCTAGCCTGGATACTGTTTTTGCTGTTGCAGAATCACTGGTCATTGTTTGTTGTGATGATGGTATTAGTAGTGAAGTCTGTGTTCCTGCTGATTCTCCTGAGCTTGCTTTTTCAATCCCATTATTATATGGATGCTGTTGCTGATTGAAATTGGAAGGAAAGAAGCCTGTACACGTGGCTATACAGTTAGGTCTTTCTGAAAGGCAAGCAATCAGATATTATACAGAGTACTGGAGATTAAGACATCCATACAAATTATATTCTATATATAAAGAATCAAAGGGTGATCTTTCTACTTTTCTGAAGCTATACAGGCTATCAAAGAGACTAGGAATAACAACCGACAGATAGATTGGTTTGTACACGCTATAGAGACTGGTACCATTAAACTTCCCGAAATTCAAGACAAAGTCCAAGACCTTCAAAACGAGGCAATATTTTGAGCGCAAATGCCTGTATTGTTGTCCTTAATTCTTCCTGTCCAGTTTGATGTGTTGACATACTTGGTAACACTTTGGTGTTAACATGCACATCTTGATTAATTTATTAGCATCTCCAAATTTACACTAACATGCTTTTACCTACTATGGACCTTTAAATTCTACTGCAGAATAGAATGCATTCTTACCAGAATCATCAAAGTTAAGATGTGATGTACTAATACGCATAATCCTTGACTTTGCTGCTTCTGCAAGTTTCCATATGAATCCCTTTGGTAACTGTATTTTAGTATCTTGTTCCTCTCCAGTTACAGGATTTTTGAAGCTTTCAACTTGTACATCCAAAACATCCGGTACAGAAAATCTACTCTTTTTTCCATCTATTTTTGCATTGATATCTACAAATTGTGGTTCAAGAAGATATTTTATAGTACCAGCAAATAATGCAAATGGACCTTCTCCATTAGCCTTACCAGAAAATATACTAATAGATGCTTTTCTTTGATCTTCGCTTGCTTTCTTTGTAATGAACAGCTGCATGGTACCATTACCTTCATGGATAGCCTTTGGCCATGAGTATGCAGCAACTATGTCGAGACCATCTATTTTCACATCTCCATAATTTCCTGATTGGATGTGGTATAATACCAAAGCTCTGCAGAAACCTCCTGTCGGAAAGCCACTAAAGTTACATGGGCAGCCATAGTCACAATTGCAAGTTTCAACATAGTCTGCTTTCATATACCATTTTGGAATTTGGCTTGTAGTAGATGCCATTGTTAATAATTGATTTTATTATATCTTTGATATAACTTTTTCAAACATATATTTGATGTACCATTTTTCTACATTTTCAATAATTCATTTTTGTAGGATAGGAAGCCCTACCGGCATCCAATGTATAAGAAGGGAATGAATTTACATGATATTAGGAAAGGTTTTATCAAGACCTGCATTTTTTTCTCTTCCCAAATTTATAATAAAAGCTGCATTAGGAGAAAAAGTAGCTAATGCTGCAATCCTATGCAAGCAAGCAAACTCTTCATAGATTTCTTGAAGTTAAAGAGCCAGTATATAGATTATATCAAATTTATCTCAAATAAAGCATTGTCTTCCAAGCTTTTTGAAACTACACAAAGCATTGAAGAAAAAAGGTTTGATCACCAAAATAGAGTCATTTGTAGACCATATGGAATTGGGTGTTGTAAACTTCCGGAACTCCAAGATCAATACCAAAACTTCAAGACATAGTCCAAGGTCTTCGATATAATCTCCAGGATATGCAATACAGAAAGCAGGGATTAGAGAGATATTTGAAGGCTATTCAACAAAGAATAAATGAATTAACTGATTCATAGAATATGCTTCAACAGACTTTTGATCTGGCGGCTGAAAAGGTATCTAACCTTTACAAGGGGGAATACTGGTTAGAGCAATCTATTGCCAGCCAAAAAAAAGTAATAAGGAATAATATCAAGATCAAAAGTATTGCTGAACAAGTTGTAAATGGGTTCTTGACAGAACAACGACCACAATTAACATCCGCTATTATGGTGGATGTATCTTTTTACATTTTTATCTCTAACTGAGTTTGGGTCCATAGCTTTTCAAATATTGAAATATAAGCTAATATGGTTGTTCGCTATTAAAAAAGGTAGCCACCGATATTTTTTCATTTGAATTATTATTATCCTTAGTATGGGCTTTTGATTCCTCCTCTACCAAGGATAATTTTGATTCTACAACCAAAAACGAGACTTTAGTTTGTAAATGTTGCTGTTGTTGCTGAGTGGTATCAGCTAAATGAATTTCGAATCTTACTTCTTGTTTTCCTACTCCTACTAATCCTCTTCTATCATCTTGTCGTCGTTCTGCTTCCTACCTTCCCTTGGTTATTATTTTTTGTTGTATTGCAACAAATTTTTCTATTTGTTTGTATATGTCTTTAGAGACAAGAATTCTAACTCTTAATCCGTTTTGGGTTACTGCCTCTTCCAATAACTATATTGTCTTTTGTATACGTTCTTGTTCATTTCCTTCTAAAAATGTATCACCGATGGTAGTATTAGTAAATGGCAACATCGGGCGATAGAGGTCTTGGCTGCTCAGATAAAAATGAAACTCGTCATTTCACTTCATTTGATAAGAATAATCAGGTTGTGGTAATGTAGAGTGGAAGAAGAAAAGGATTCGCTATTCAGTTGTAATTTCTTTTGCAAATAGTCTTCCACAATGGTTATCAATAATTTTTACCACTCTTATTTCACTAAATGTATGTGTTGTTGCATGAAACAATGATATAACTAAATCCTGTATTTCCGATCTGATTCTAAATTCTCTACAACAAGTCCTTCTGATTTAGCAACATCTCCGTTTATGTGTCTTGCATGCGTTTTGAATTCAGCATGGTTTGTTAGAAAAGCTGCAATACTTTGCGAAATAGTAGCCGCATCTCTACTGGCAAACATGTATTTTTGTAACCACTCTGAAACTAATGTTTTACATAGTGATATTGCATTTTCACATTGTATTAAAAGCACTGGTCCGTATTGGTTTAAAGTTGGATACCATACAGGAATTTTTTTCATGCTGGCACTCCTTTATTGCACGCCTAGATTGATTTAAGATGTCTTGAGCAGAAATACTTTGATTACCTAATGGAGTTCAAGACAATTTGAGGATCTATAGGGCCGAGAAATGAATGGTTTCCGCAAGTATGGTGAAATCATCATCGATGTTAGAGATTATCTCTCTGGTCTTTTTTTGAATTGTTCTTTTTCTTTCTTTGATGCAATATTGACAAACCTCTTTCTTGGGACTTTAGGACTGAAACCCCATTTATGCAAAAGCCTGTAGATATGAACTTCATGATATCTTACTCCTGTCTTTTCGTAAATTATATTCATGATCTGTTAACCCTCCAGCCAGATGGATTTTCAGACAATTCATTTCTTATCTCCAATAACTTCTGTTCAGATACATCAGGAGGTCTACCACTACGAGGTTTATTTCTTAAACCCTCTATACTCTCCTTGTCATATCTTTTCAACCACTGTAAGCCCATCCTCTAGACCTATGAAGTTCTAACTCAGCCACACTTGCAGCTTCTTCCTTATCCACTTTGACACGTCTTACAAGAAAAATCCTTTCCCTCACATTAGCATCTGATTCATGTCTATAAGAATAGTCAAGTTGTTGTTTGGCTGAAAGGATCACATGATCTCATTATAGTTCCAAGCTAAATACATAATGAACAATAAAAGTCAACTAACTATACGTATTTTTGTTAGTAAGTATAGTTTCACGCATCACTATAAGGACAAAAATTCCGGATGTCAACGCAATCCATGCGACAAGTTGAATTGCAATACTAGTACTGGCTATATCTGCGATAAACCCTATCCCCTACCGCGCCAAATACAAATCCTAAGTCTCTCCAAAACCCAGAGAATGGAATTGAACCCTCAAGCCATGATTGGGGATTCTTCATGCACCCGACTAACCAACTATATCCGTTGTATACAATATTGCATCTTCATAAATTAACAACTACTCAGTTAATAAGTAGGTTACTGCTTTGTCATAGATGACCATTTTCTCATCTATTGTAGCAAATTAATTATACATTCTACAGGCCCTTGGATTCATCATATGCACTATGATTCAATACACAACTTCTAGTCAATTTGCTACTAGCTGAGTATAATGCCCACACTAAAAGAGCTATGGACATGATGCGTAGAGGAATCTGATAATTTGAAAGAAACGCTGATGCTGTTACATCTGCGCCGCCAAATGTGGATACAAGAAGAAAACCAACTGATGAACAACTAGCGCATGTGCTAGAAATCATGCTTAGTGTAGAGCCTGAAAAAAGCGAGCCTATAGTCACCTTCAGATTTCCTGAATGCTTCACTATATACACGTTCATACTTACAACAATCCCCATTAGGATGGCAGATATTGTTGAAAGAATAAACCCTATTACTGCATCATCAGGAAGATAAAATACAAAGATCGGAGAGAAAAAGAGCAATTGATCGAAAACACTAAAGATAATCCAAAGTATCGGAGATACTACTCCAGCCAAAACGATGTATAACCAATTCGGAAAAAAGACTAATCTAATTGAAAAGAAGAGAAGTGAAGGTCGCAGTAACGATAACGATAATGGTAATCCTCTTGTTGTCTCCGATGAAGACTTTACAGATTCAGTTGCTTTGTTCTTATTTTCTCTTATCAATTGAGCTAACCTCGCTTCTTACTCATTTGATTTCTTATCAATTATCGCTTGAAACGAAGGAAAAGGATATGCTCCAAGCAGTCTTTCTACTTTAGAGCCATCAGCCTTTTCTATTACGAATGTGGGTGTTCCTTGAAAGCCAGATGATATCGCCAGCGCATTATCTCTATCCACGTAGGACTTGTATTTTGAGCTATCGAGACAAGAATTAAGCTTTTGCTTATCTAATCCTGATATTTGTGACATCACACAACGCAAGGGTTGAAACAATCGACCAAGATGAGTTGTTGCAGCTTATTCTGTTATCAATGGATCATTAAGCAACAACACAAGCTTAGTTGGTCCTACTCTTACATATACAATGAAAATGGAAGACTTCAGTACGCCTATATATTTAGGGATTATAGTCCTTGGCGTATTCACAAGTTTCTATGTTGGTGAATACCAGAATCCCTACTAGGGAGGAAGGTTCCCAGTATAATCAATGATATCGGTGCTAAAAGTGGGTTCCCGCTATATAATCAAAAAACTTGATTACTTGTCATAGTGTTATTGGTTATAGCCTTGCGTGCAAAATAAAATAACACAAATGGCTCAATGATTATATCGTCCTAAATAACCTTCATGGGAAGTCAGTCTATATGTTGGTAACTCTTTTCAATGCGGCAACCAATAGAAACCACCACAAGAAAACGAACAAGAACAGTAGCAAGAACAAGAACCAGAAACGTTTAACAAAACGTTCTAATTGATACCGGCGGCCCACCATGTTTTAATAACCAACACAAGTGTGAAACCACCACAGGTGTTCCTTGTCACTCAAAATAAGCTGCTATTCCCTTTATTTTTTTCTCTTTTTTAATGACCAGCTATTAATATTAATAATAATAGGTTAGTGCTAAAATATTCCTCGGTTTGTATTTGTTGTATTTGTTGTTGCATTGTTGTTGTTTGTTGTAGCTCGGTTGAATTCTTATGCATAAAGAATGGTTGAAAGTTGATCCTGCTGATCGTATGTTGGACGACTATCACCTTGGCCTCGCCAATTATATATAAATATAATAAGTGGGATAATTTAAAATGAGCACTTGACAAGTATTATATTATTTTATGCAGCTGCCGCATCCACATTTATAGCTGGTGTATTACATCTCGCAATTGTTCCAATGTTTTTCAAGCAAATGCCCATAAATGTTACGGTATTCTTTATAATCTCAGGTCTGGCTCAACTGTTCTGGGTTATACCTGTGATAAAGATATGGAGTAAAATTTGGTATTATATCGGTATAGGTGGAACAGTTATCTTAATTGTATTATGGATTATTGCAGTACCACATAGTGGAATAAGTGAATTAGAAGTAGCTATAGAACTGTTTCAAATTGTTTTCATCATTCTATGCAGTATTATAATTGCAAAAGGTAGAACAATACCAAAAGTTGAGGAGAAAAATATTTAGCATCTAACACAAGGTACGAAAAGAATATTTCCGCGTGTTTTAATCACAATAATATCTAGTCGATAGCAGGATAATATTAGGTAATTGACATCTTAGGCTATATGAAACCTAACAATAACAGAACACCTTTGCGGTTTTTAACTTAAAATCCACAATCAGTTGCCACGGAAGATTTGGAGAAATATACTATAAAATGGCCAGAGGATCCCAGGATATGAAATTATGTACAGAGCAGCAAAAAGATACAGTCAAAAGTATATATGATTGGGGGTAGTAGAAGCATTCATCAGGGCCAAATTCTTCCACTATCTTTAATATGGTATTGCTTATTTTTTGTTGAGGAAGATTTATCAAATATTTTACATACACAGTCAGAATTGAAATTTGAGGAAAGCGAGAAGTTATATAACGACCTATCGAAGGATGGTAAAATAAAGAGAATCGATAATAATCAAACTTACCACCCTTTATACTATAACATGGCCTAGATTAAGTAACAATTCCTTTGATAGCTCATTTCTAAAAAAACTTTATTTGTTGTTGCTTTGATCTCTCCTGTTTGCTCTTGTTTTTCTTCTATGAGATCTCTGTCTTCATCATAGTTAGGCTCGTTTGATTCTTTATCGTCTTCATTACCACTATCGGTGCTACTAGCCACCACTTGTCATCCTTTTGTAGCCTTGGTTCTATTATCCAGTTTTGAACTCGGACGAATATAGAATTTACATATTAATAAGGTAACGAAAGACTGGCCAATATGCAATACATAGAAAATGCCAAGCAAAGTTGAAGAGTCTTTTAGGAAGGTTATTCAAGGATCTCCAGATTAATGATTCATCAGGGAAGCAAGTGTCTTTTTACCTTATTTAACTTTTGAGAATAAACCAGAATACGCAATGAATTGAATATTATACACGCTTTTGGAGGTAATCTGGTATAATGTTGGCGTTGCTCGTGATTATTAGCTGGCGCTATTGCATGATGCCTAGTAGTAGTTTTTCAAAAAGATTGTGAGATAAACGGGGTAAAACAAATAACAGTTAATGATGAGGATTTCAGAAAGTGGTATAAAGAGTCCTAAACTATTGCTAAATGAAAGTCTAGCTAACAAAGGAACTGTATATAACGTCGAAAGCAATTCTCTGGCAGATAATATACAAATTCGTGGAAGAGATCCACGTCAAAGGTGGATTGCACACCTGATGAACATAATTGGATTCGATTACATTACAGACGTTACAGACACTATAGGACGAGACAAACATATTAGAATAAAAATGAAAGATCTTGCACTTCTGTATTATATTTGTAAGAAAAAAGTCCCTCATTTGGGAGTAATCGGTAAAGCAGATTTCATTTTTGCATCAGATAAAATATACAATTACATATTTCCTGTTGCTGAAATCAAATCTGAATTGACTAGTTCACATATAATAATTCGTTATGCCACCATATGGTCTCTCTTTGATTTGATTAAGAGTTATCCAAGCTGGGCCGGTGCAAAATGGTCTACTACTAACAAGTATCGACGCCTTTCTATGTATACAAGATATTTCGTGCTTGCAGATGTCTTTAATAAACTATGGAGCTGGAAAGATAAAAATTTTGATTTGGCAAATTGGAAAGATTGGATTGAATTTGCGGCTTCTGACATACATTATCATATATTTGATTATTGTATAGATGTATACAAATACAGAATTTTTCTTTACATTATCACCTATAAATGCCCCAATATCAGTAGTAGATACTATATCCGTGGCTAGGATAAAAATGAATTTGCTGCAACATACTGCAATAAACAAAAAAAGGAGTCCTAAGTTGCTTAAACTGTACTGTTGTACCGACGCTGATATACAATACATACCACAGTAGCATTAGTAAATCCAAAATGAGAGATTCTTCCATTCCATGATGCAAGAGAAAGTGTTCGTAAGTTAGGTATACCAAATCAAAAGGCATAGAAACAATACTGTAGTCTGGGAATAAAGCTGATGATAGTTAATACGGTATAACTAATTAACAACTGCTTGTAGAAGCTGAATATGCTGAAGTAGACTCAACTACTTTTTGGATAGCTCCGGGAATGAATCTAATTTATTAACGATTAATCTTTATGAGTCCCTACAATAAATAATGTTCATGTAAAAAGAGTTATTAGTTTGGTCGCTTTTTCCTCTGACTCTTCAATGACTGGTTTGGACAATCTTCCAGCGCGGCTTGGTAGCGTCCAAATCAACCGATCTATCCAAGTCCAGTGCAACATGTTTTCGTAGACTTTACTACAGTTCAATATATTTTTTGGAAAACACAGAACTGTATAAATTGATACAAATTGTATAAGTGTATATTACGGAGCAAAATTAGAATTTCTTTTATACTATTTTA
Organism: Nitrososphaeraceae archaeon; assembly: GCA_019246625.1. Lineage (GTDB taxonomy): Archaea > Thermoproteota > Nitrososphaeria > Nitrososphaerales > Nitrososphaeraceae > Nitrososphaera_A. The sequence goes on along the minus strand of JAFAQB010000259.1, from coordinate 1,288 downwards.
CTGGATAATGCTATGACTTATTAACTTCGACCTTATTTTGGAGAACGGGTCTGCCTAATTACTTCCAAGACAGCATCAGCGTCTTCGGCTTCTGGATCCAATTCAAGATACAAGTTTAGCATTTCCAGTGCTTTAATAGATTTTCCTCTCTTAAGTAATATCATACCCTTATCTCTAATAGCATCTGGATTATGTTGATCTATGGCAATTATCATCTCATTTGCAATCTCAGATTTATCCAAATCTTGGGCTTCATAATAGCTTGCCTTCAAGTTATTTAGCATTCGTATCATAACTTGCACTGCCGTTGCTTTTTCAATAAATGCACGAGTTAAAGGGATGTTTTGATGAGGATAAAATTGATCAAGCAATGCTTTCAGTGCATAGTCATCCATTATTCTGCCGCCATTAAATGGATCTATAATAATCTCACTGTTATCATCATCCAAGACGTGTTTGACTAAAAAGTGAGCAGGAAAGTTAACAGGATATAATTTGAAATTTACTGAATACGCAATACGCATGTATAGTATTGACAGCGTAATTGGAATGCCAAATTTATGTTGTAACACTATGTTAAGATAACTGTTTAATGGATTATGGTAATCCTGCACATTTGCTTTAAACCCTCTATCTTTAAAGAGAAAATTATTAATTTTTTCTATTGTTTGTGTAGGACGCAAAGGCATAAGTTGCTTTATTGATTCCTTTAGATCTTGTCCAAGGTCGTCTATTTTTTTCAGGGTGATATTAACATCTAAAGCTGGATATGCAATGATCCTTGATAAATGTAAAGCATATTCAGCCAATCTATCGACATCGTTCGATGAGACGGCAGAATTAACAACACTTACTTTCCAATCTTCAATAAAAGACTGGAGGTTATTGATTGACAATATATGTATATGATAAGGTTACTTACTTAAGATTTTGGTGTATTAGTAGTGAAAATATTATTGTATTCTTCAGACAATATTTAGGAGAAATAACATTAGACTTCCATATCTATATCAGGGTTGAAGAGATTAGGGGGTGTCTGTTCCACAAATATTAAAGGATTGCCAGTACATGGAGTCAATCATAAGAGTATTATACAAAATCTTGATGGATTTTATTTGTGTAGTAGATGGTAATTAAGAGATAATCGATACTAATAATAATTATTGATTCCAATTGATTCCAGATAACTCCAACTTGGACAATTCGCTAATTCGATATAAAATTAATCAGATGACAGACACTGGTGTGAATGTAACTCTTGCTCTTAGTGAAGACGTGGAGCTTGAGT
>JAFAQB010000245.1 GCA_019246625.1 Nitrososphaeraceae archaeon | reverse complement strand
GGTATTGACCTAGGTTGATGCATAAAGTATGTGAACCCACTAAGTAGAAGGAATTAAATCCCACCCAGTCCACCACTTGACATACGAAAGGTTGCGATAAGTTTTGAGTTTGTCATATCTCCAACATTCAAGTATGAACCGGAGACGATTGTGGCAATGAAGATTTCGTAATTGTCTACTGACGGTATTCAGGCCTTGGGATTTCAGCCTGCAAATTGGATTGCAGCAGACATTGTTCCCATCAACGACGGCGTTCTTGCTGAACACTGGGGTATAATTCAAGATGAGGTCACCAGCCAATGTTAGGGATAATCCATCACAGAAAAGGTAGAAGGATAATTATTATGTCACACTAGATCTTAAACTATAGTGTCCTCTTCTGGAGGACGTTATATCGCTTTATTATATGTAGGTTTACTTCTACCAAACTGAGATCGTTATTCGAGTATGTATACGTGCTATTTGGACAGTATGCACTGTATTAATCGAGAGGTTTATAACTACTGTCCTGTTGTAAGGACAACTCGAAATTGTGCCCTGCCGCTCATCATATGTTCATATGCATCTGCTGCGCGCTCCAATGGAAAGGTTTCATTCATAGACCTTACACCAGAGAGAACACTAAATGAGAGTGTGTCTTGCGAGTCGATAGACGTACCACTAGGCCAACCCATAATCGATCTACGTCCAAGTAACATTAGGTTTGGGGCGACTTCAATCATTTCATCAGAAGCACCTATGACTATAAGCTTTCCGTTGACAGAAAGACCACCTAATACTGAACTCATTGCTTTTCCACTTGGGACAGTCGCTAAGATGACTTTGGCTCCTCCCAACTTGGTAAGTTCTTGAACAACATCTTGTGAACGGTTATTGATGTATTTTCTTGCTCCCATCTTCTTTACCAGTTCCTCTTCTTCATTCTTTCCTCGTCCTATGGCTACAGTATTAAAACCCATCTTGGCAGCAAACTGAATTCCTAGATGCCCAAGTCCACCTACTCCCAATATTGCAACAACATCGCCTTCACGTGCACCACTGTTTCGAAGAGCGTTATATGTGGTAATGCCTGCACACATCATTGGCGCAGCTTCCGTAGCTGAAAGCTCATTAGGGATAGATGCCAGTGCTTCCGTTGGTGCAATCACATAGTCAGCATAGCCGCCATCGTAGGAAATACCCGGTATCTGTGCATAGGAACAAGTAATAAAGTCACCCCTTCTACAAGATTCGCAGCGACCACAATGGCCACCATGCCAACCTACACCTACCCGTTGTCCATTCTTCCATCCAATGACATCCTTGCCCATAGTGTCTATAAGACCTGTGATTTCGTGTCCGGGAACCCTTGGATATTCAATGCCGGGTAACCTACCTTCTTTGGTAATGGAATCACTGTGACATATGCCGCATGCTTGGACTTTGATACGCACTTGACGCGCGCCAGGCTCTGGAATGTCTTTTTCTATGATTTCTAAATTACCATTCGGCTTCGAGACTTGTGCTGAACGCATATTCTACTCACAATTTTACTATTATTTATGTTGTCTCCTCAGTGAGTATTTATTAACTTATATCTCATATTGTAATATGATTGAGAGATGTTGAGATAGAGAGCACGCCTCATCGTTTGCTTTCTTATAATTGATAGAGCTCATCAATATATGTCAGTTACCGAGTTATTACTTTAGACATTGTTACATTATTCTCAGTTTTATCAGAAAATATTATGTCCCTAGCTCTATGATAAACTTCTGGAAGGTTCTTTGGCAGTGCATTAACCCTTTTTGGATAATTTTCTACGATGCCTATTCGTTTATCATTCACTGGAGATGCATCGATAACCTCTCTTAAAGGTGTGTTACTCAGTAAACTGCCATCCTATGCATACACTCCATCTTCTATCTCTACCCATGGAAAATTATACAATGGATAAGCAGACGTTGCAAGGATATGTTTTGATGTTATCTGTTGCTTGAAGCTGTCAAACGTGAGTGGTTCTGCGGTTAAAACATTACTGTAGTCAAGATCAAAAGTGTATTAGAATTTCCATTGGGTTTCAATCTATCATAGTCAATGTACCTTTCCATGGTTTTTACTAAAGGTGAGAAATCGTACATATAGGTCCATTTTTGTGGTGCAAAATATTCTGGATCTGTTAAAATATTTTCCTCTCTCCGAGGTTTGAACATTTTATCATTCCCAAAAATAGCAGAGCTGTAGAAGGATTTTAGCTGCTGCATCTTTACTGAAAGTTCATTTAGACTCATTGTCTTGGAAAAATAATTTCAATGCTGATCCGGCGTTGACTATGGATATTAGCAATGATAATAGACTTGACAGTTGTCGATTACATGCATTAGTGTATTGCATCACGCTGAACTCGGACGCATGAGATATCATAAAGTTCTAATTAATTCACCCGATTTTCCTGACCTTCAGAACTCTATCGTTCCATCATCTATGAGTAGTTTTCAGATGATCATGAATTCTTTACTAATAATATCGTAGAAGATTATCATATTTAATAATTCTGAATAACTCTTCTTTTACTGAGATTTACTATCTTTTTGTTAGCCATAGTACATATAAGAGCAGTACATAGGGGTATGTCATATGTTGATAGTATCAAGCACAAATGCTATCTGACGATGATTTGACAAAGATATGACTTGCATTTGACAATATTATGACTCTAAAATGACGGCATCTGACGAGTGTATGACGATGATATGACGGCAATCAGCAAAATATGCTTGTGGTTACATAACTTCTTTTTCTGCCCGACGAGCATCTGACCATCATTTGACGGTATTTGACGAATATTTGATCATGGATCAAGCCTATCGATCATCTAAATAAATCTCAGTATACATAGCTAATACATGAGATAAAAGCAATCCAACCTTTAAGCAATTTCCTTGCCTTCTGACCAATGATAGTTTATGAAGTAATATGTGTGTCTATATATTCATTATACATATATTACTACCATTACTTTGTGCATTTAGCTGCATCTTTAAATCAAGTCCATATCATAAGATATAAGATCAAACATGACTAATACTACCAATAGCACAACTAGTTCACGGTATTGGTATTGAACCCTATGGCTTTTTTATTCTATCTATCGTATTTCGCATACGATACTTTACTATGGTGTAGTTGCCCCTCATAAATCATCGCTTGAATCTTTCCGTCTTTCGCTCTCCGAAAAAGTGGATTGTATCCTCAATTTTTAAATGAAACTCTGTAGATACTTTTATAATGGCTAGTCTGATAAAACAGGCTTCATTATTTCCCATATTATTGGTTAATTTTGTAGGTACTCTTGGTTTTAGTATCGTTTTACCTTTCCTGGTTTTCGTTGTAATCAAGTTTGGAGGCAATGCTATAGTTTATGGTCTACTCGCTGCTACCTATCCTGCTTTTCAACTTATAGGTTCTCCTATATTGGGAAAATGGTCTGATACATATGGAAGGAAGAAAATTCTTCTTTTGAGTAATGTAGGAACATCAATTGGTTGGTTGCTATTTCTTGTTGCTTTATTTTTGCCCCCTAATTCTTCTAATATACATATCACCTTTCTTGGAACATTTGTCGTTATCGTTCCATTGCTTGTCTTATTTCTTGCCAGAGCTATTGACGGGATTACTGGTGGAAATATCTCTATCGCCAATGCATATCTTGCAGACCTTTCGTCAG
>JAFAQB010000239.1 GCA_019246625.1 Nitrososphaeraceae archaeon | reverse complement strand
TAATATCAAATTCTAATATTTCAAGCCCTGTAAACGATCTAAATAACAACGGTTTCTTGGACAACCTAGCATAAGACATCAATATAACTTGGATACATGCTGTATGGATATAGCTTTAATGTCCCAATTACGCAATAGATCTATTGTATCCGTAGGACTGCAACCAAGGCGTTGTTGTATGGCCGAAGTCAAATACATCGAAATTTGGAAACCAATTCATTGTGTATCATAAGTATAATATGATGCACACCAAAAACAAGCCTGGCATATTAAGAATTGTTTTTGTACCATAAGGCATCTGATGTTTCACTAGGTCTGAATTCTTTTAGGCCTTACTGTTTTGTTCTACAATGGTTTGTTTAATGCTTGGTACGTATTTTATTTGGTCTATAGATGTATTTGCTGTGGGCATGATTGTTGATCTAGGGCTTTTTTGCACAAATGGAAAAATTTATCAAGGTTTCTTAACACTATTGTTGGGTAATGAGAAGACGCTTACACATACTTACCATCTGTGGAGGGCAGCGCTCTAGAACAAAATACATGACATGTACGTGCATCAACAAGAATATTCATTCTGGATTTTCCAGGTTTGCTAAATTCTTTGAGCGATCGATCATAAAATCTGAGAGAATATATCGATCAAGTGATCCTTTGAGTTATGGACTCGAGGGCGGAAAGCAACAGAATATTTTCACTAATGATAGTAGCAGTAATAATATTCTTTATCATACCGAATCACCATTACAAATCCTCATTGAGCTACGTTTAGTGAGAGGGACGTGATAATGTATAGTACATCAAAACAAATAGTGCCAACAGCTACGAAGGACGATGAAGACAACACCGATGACCTGAATAACCACAAGGATTTGCTCTATTACGAACCTGACAAAGACCATTTCTCAAAGATTATAGCAGATTTGGCTGAAATTGGCAAAAACTTTTATTCTCGAGGATGGGTGTTGGGCACCAGTGGAAATTTCAGTGCGATAATCTCTCAGCAACCCTTGCGCCTAGCCATTACGTCTACTGGTGTAGACAAAGCTAGTATTATGCCTGATAATTTTTTGGAAATAGATGATGCAGCCAACGTTGTTCAAGGCCATGGATATCCATCAAAGGAAGCATTGATGCATCTCGCGATTGTTCGCTGTACAAATGCAAGTGTTGTTTTGCATACACACTCTGTCCCGAGCACAGTGCTATCCAATGTCTATGCATCCAAATGCGGTGTCACATTTGAGGGCTATGAAATGTTGAAGGGACTTGAGGGTATTCAAACTCATCAGCAGTGTGAGTGGCTACCAATTCTTGAGAATTCTCAAGACATGATTGAACTGTCCCAAACTGCTGCAACAATCTTCCGGGAGCATAACTACATTCATGGCTTTTTACTCCGTGGACATGGACTTTATACTTGGGGTTCAAGCATACAGCAAGCCAAGCGCCACGTTGAAATTCTAGAGTTTCTCATGGAAGTGCTGATTCGATCCCCTCAATATGCATACAATACCATTCACGGGACAGCTTAAAAGGAGAAAATTGTTATGGCCATCCTTCGTATCCCAGATGAAAACCGATTGTTAAAAGGATACAACGAGATAAGAAACTATCTCTCGAACATTGGCATTGATTATGAGCGGTGGGAGCCATTAGAAGATGTTTCTACTGAAACATCATCTGAAAAGATTCTATCTGCCTATGCAAAACAGATTAATGAACTAAAGACTCGTGGCGGATATGTCACTGCAGATGTAATTGATGTGAACCATAATACACCTGGGCTAGATTCTATGCTTGCAAAGTTCAACATAGAACATCGACATGAAGAAGATGAGGTCCGGTACATTATAGATGGTAGGGGACTTTTCCATGTACATCCGCAGAACCGCCCTGTCGTGGCAATAGAAGTTGAGGCAGGCGACTTAATTCGTGTACCACGTGGGACGCTTCACTGGTTTGATCTTTGCAGCGATATGCGAATTCGTGCGATACGTTTATTCCAAGATACATCCGGTTGGACACCCCACTATACACATAGCGGGATCGATACAAGATACGAACCTGTCTGCTGGGGACCACGGTATATTCCACCGCAAAATGCTGCAGCGAAATAGAGTGTGTCACCTCTAACCTTTGATATTCAAATAAATATCATTTTACTTGACATCGAAGGTACAACTACACCTGTGGACTTTGTGTATAAAACCCTATTTCCATATGCTAGTAACAGGATAGAATCCTTCCTGCGTGAGCACATTAAAGAACCGGAGATCCTGTCGATAATTGAACAACTATACAGACACTATCAGATTGACAAGGTACAAGAAACGCAATTACAGCATTGGACAAATGAGACTTATGAATCGCGGTTGCATTCCGCCATTGTGTACTGCCAGTGGCTCATGTCTAAAGACATCAAATACACTGCTCTTAAATCTCTTCAGGGCAAGATCTGGGAAGAAGGCTACAATAAAGGGGCGTTACGTGGAATAGTCTATCCAGATGTTCCTCCAGCCTTCGAGCGCTGGCGGCAGCAGAAACGAGAAATCTGCATCTATTCCTCAGGAAGTATTCTGGCCCAGAAGCTGCTTTTCAATACTGTCTCTTCAGGTGACCTAACTCCCCATATTGCTGCATTTTTTGATACTGGCATTGGCCATAAGACTAGCACAGAAAGTTATAGAAAAATCGCTCAATCACGTGCGCGTAATCCATCTGATTTTCTCTTTGTTTCTGACAGCATGAAGGAGGTTCAAGCGGCACATGATGCTACAATGCATACGATTCTTTGCAATCGTGACCTTCGGGTCCCAGAATTGTCCAAGGAAAGAGCAGTCGCCCAGAGCTTCGATGAAATATTTCCTGACAAGTAATCGATCAGATGCCTACCGATAGTCACATTCCTAAATCAGACATTCTAATGCATCGGACTTATAATATATGAATACCCTTAACGGTCATGCCAGTAATACAAATTACAATAAGCCAAGGAAGATCTATACAGCAGAAAAGAGAATTAGTCGAAGTATTGACAAGAGAAACAGCAAGAATAATGAAAACAGAAGAGGAAAAGGTAAGAATCTTAATCTATGAAGTTTCAAAAGAGAATTGGGGAAATGCTGGTATATTGGGGCTAGATATGAAATAGCCACTAATGCACCATCAGCGGGCCATGATACAATTTCACATTCTAATTTTTTTATTTTTACCAAGGCGATTTATACAACATTGTTCAACTATTCAAAATTAATAGATTGCAATATTTTAAATTGCTGCTTATTTGCTTGAATTTGAAGCTGTCGTTGCTGATACTACTACCGTTAATCTTTGTACATATTCATCTGTCACTTGCGTTGCAATATCGTTTATGCAAGTATGATGGATTGAGTAACAATGTTAACTCACAACGTTAATCAAGTTCTTAATATTTACTATATTTATAATATATATATTAGTCGAGCAAAGTTGAGTTTAAATAATAACAAACAGTTTCTTTTACAGCAACTAACGTGGATGGGCATATCTATAGCCATCAGCCTTACTATCTCGATGTTATTGCCATTCCCAATATCATTAGT
>JAFAQB010000107.1 GCA_019246625.1 Nitrososphaeraceae archaeon | reverse complement strand
TGAAAGTCATCAAGTAGAAAATGAAGAAGTAGAAAATGAAGAAGATGAGGATCTTGATGACGAAGAGTAAATCAATATAATATAATATAATTGGTGACAACCATTGACATGATTGTTGTCATATATATATTGTATTAATGAGAGTGATGGGTAGGTTCATCTCCATTATCAGATCTATACAAAGCAGTAATTTCAGATTAAATGACATCTAATGATTTAATTTTCAGCTCTTGAATATCCTGTGCCATGTCCAAAAATATAGCATGAATTTGTAAGGCAGAACAATGAATTGGACTATTCCCTGCTGGTTCTGTCATAATAGAAATACACATTTTTTCCTGTACCCGGAATTATGGTAACAGATAATATTGATATGTTATCATGAAGTTAGAGATAAGATGGCTACTCAACCCCTCACCAATGAATCGGTAGATGTAGTCGTTCGACGGGCCACTCATTTCCTCGCATGCCTAGAAGATCGCCTTCCGGACTTAGGTGAATTATACCGCGATCTTCACCGGCATCCAGAACTTTCTATGCAGGAGCATCGAACTGCTGGCATAGTTGCACAACATCTTCGCAACTCTGGTTATGAAGTAACAGAGGGAATTGGAAAGACAGGTGTTGTGGGCATTCTGCGCAACGGAGCAGGTCCTGTTGTGATGCTCTGCGGTGACATGGATGCACTTCCTATTAAGGAGCAGACCGGCGTTGATTACGCAAGCGATGTCTTTGAAACCACATCAGATGGAAGCAAAGTCCCAGTCATGCACGCATGCGGCCATGATACACATGTGACATGCTTGATTGCTACAGCGGAGATTCTGGCCAACAAATCTCAAGCATGGCGGGGAACTGTCTTTATCTGCAGCCAATCTGCTGAGGAGACAGGGCAAGGAGCTGAAGCAATGCTGCGCGACGGATTATTCAAGCGATTCCCCAGGCCCGATATCTGTCTTGGACAGCACGTTTTGCCGCTTGCTGCTGGAATGGTTGGCCACAATGCCGGTGTGATTTTGTCCGCTTCAATCAATGTAGACGTTAGACTTTTTGGCAAGGGCGGACATGGTTCTACGCCACAGGTGGCTATAGACCCAGTAATTATGGCCTCCTCACTAATTATGAATGATGGTTATGACGTTGTCATTACTGCCTGGTTATATTGCGGAAGCGCAGCTACAATCATCAACTTATTCTAACAGTACAGGGAATGCATCTTCTTCATCTCAATCCCCACTATCGTACGCTGAGTCCTCGCTCCCATATTTATTCGATAAAGTGAAGGTCTCAGTTGTAAAGGTTTCACTTATTTCTGAAGCAGCAAATAATTCATTGACAGGGTCAGGATTTGTGTATGACAAGAATGGAGATATACTAACAAATAGCCATGTAGTGGGAACAGCTACTTCTGTTATTGTCACCTTTGTCGATGGTAATCAATATAATGCAACTGTGGTAGATAGAGATTCTATAAATGATATCGCTGTAGTTAAGATACTGGGAAATCACACGCAGCCTATTGTTCCAGTACAATTTGAAAATTCATCTGCTTTAAGGGTTGGAGAACGGGTCTTTGCTATAGGAGACCCATTCGGATTTTCTGACACTTTGACTGGAGGTTTAATAAGCCAAGTAGGTAGATTGTTATTACAATCTGGTAGTGAAGCCCCATATCCACATCCTGACATGATTCAAACCGATGCATTAATCAATCCAGGTAATTCAGGTGGGCCACTTGTCAATTTACAAGGACGTGTGATAGGAATGAATTCTGCTACATTTAACCCTCAACTTCTAGGTGCTGCAGGTTTTGGGTTTGCTATTCCATCGAAAACACTTCTCAGAGAGGCTCCAGCTATAATAAAAAATAGTTCATATCCTCTTCCTTGGCTTGGTATATCTGGTAGAGGCTTGGATCTTGAGCTGAATCGAGAACTGGGTCTTGGTCCGAACTTTAGAGGAGTTCTAGTTGATTCATTAGTCAATGGTGGACCGGCAGACAAGGCTGGAATTAAAGGAAAGCATCAATCCCTTCACGGTGATATCATTACAGCACTCGATGGCATACCTGTCAAAAATACCCCTGACTCGATGTCTTATATTGAAAACAATAAATCCCCCGGAGAAAAAATCAATATTACCATATACAGAAACAATCACACGAGTATACTCATTGCGACATTAGGACAAAGGCCTACTTCGCTATACACCTCGCCAACCATCACATCACAAACACCATTGTTCTAATCTTTAGGAGGTATCCTGTAATGATTCTATCAGGTTTATCATGTTAGGGGTGATGAATGAATCTTAGCGACTCAAGTACTAGCGAATCCGTGGATCTACAGGTAGGGAGGCAAGAGGGATGCTTAGATGTACAATGTTACATACATGGCATGATTGCCACTACCTTAGAACTTAGGATAGTATTACTAGCCATACCCACATGTTTCTTCATTACAAGCACAAATTGAGGAGTCTTCCTTAGAGTCGGCTAGCTTATCAAGCTTGGGTCTCCTGTCTTTATGGAGTTTTTGAAGTTAAAGCGCCAGTATAAATTATATCAAATCTATCTGCAGATAGATCTTTACCTTGAAAGCTTTTTGAAACTGCATACTGCTTGAAGAAAAGAGGTTTGAGTCATAGTGGTAACGTGGTAATGCAGAGCAGTTTGTAGACACTATATAGATTGGTGAAAGTAAAACCATTCTAAGGATTGTGGTCTAGATATTTGGCTATAGGCTAACTCATATTCTCTCTCATTACAGTGTGAAGCAAAATATGTAGATAATCAATAAACCTTGATTACTAGAATGCGAATTTCAACGGAAATGGCAAAAGCGATTAATGATGCTGCTATTTTAGCCATATGATCATAATATCAAAGGTAAAAGCAATTTTATGAATTTGTTACAAAAATGTCATTAACGATATTTAATAGCTTCCTTGCATTTATTTTCAATGCAGCCTAAGATATAGGCATAAATTATGTCCATGCTTGGCCTACATAGATATACCGATGCACCAATCATCTCTCAACTGTTTCCTAGGCCAAAGCATTTGGGCGTATTTTGTACCATCATGGTTCTCCCCAGAATCTAAATCAAATTCATTATGGTCTGCTAGAAGATCTAAGGATTAATGTTTACTATTTTCACATGTGTGAAACATGAAAGATGATCGTTCTGGAATAGCTGGAGTGGATTTGGATAGACGTACAGTTACAGGCATAACAGAAGAGCCTGAAAGGGTAATGAAAGAGACCTTGCAACCAAATTTCCTATTTACAGGAATGAATATGTTCATGCCTGATATAGTCAGAGTAAAGACTGGTTCGGTGTTAACATGGTTTAACAATTCTAATCTTCCTCATAACGTAGTTGGCATCTACAATTAAAGTTCAATGTCTGATTACACCTAGTTGAAAATTAGATCCGTCAACCTAGAAAATAGTACCTGATCTAGATAAAAGACGCATTTCTTAAGTTGTAGCCGGAAAAGAGTACGGAAAAAGTAAAAGAAATAAAAAATTTCTCTTTTATTATTTATTGAAGAATTGTTGCTGCTGTTGTGTAGAGAAAAATGACGTCCATGCTTTTGCAACATTGCTGTTAAAATCTGTTATTCCATCAACTGTTCTATTGTAAATTTTAAGGTTCTCTCTTGCTGCATCTATTGCATTTATTAACAGTTGATTGTTAATTCCTACGGTTTTCATAGTATTATTACCAATTTCATTTGCTTGCTTTACAAATTGCTCAGAATATGGTACAGCTACTGGTGGAATATTCATATTAGCTGCAAATTGTTTTTGTGCTGAAATTGCATTTTGAATAACATTCTTAGTTGTTTGGATGTAATCTAGTTGGAGGTTAGAGAGTGATTGTGAAAATTGCGGTTGAAACTTTGCCGTTTCATCTACTGCTCTGGCAAGGTTTGCCTTTATTGTATCATAAACATCATGTACATTAGTAGTAGTTGAAGTTGTTGATCTAGTTGTACTATCATCCTTGGTTGTTTTATCTACCATTTTTTATTATCACAGCTAATAGGAAATATTGCAATATAAACATTGGTAATGAACGGTGTTTATTACCATTCAACACCATATCAAGATCCGCAATTGAGAGCAGGTTAGCTGAACAGCCTTAAGACCATCTGTCTCAAACCAGTTGATTTGGCAGGTTTGCTTTCCCCTATAGGAGACCCACACCAGGGCCACTTAATGATGTAAAGAAGACTATAATGATTTATTCATTATTATTTTACTTCAATAGTCTTTCCTCTTGCAGGCCACCATGCCATACCTGATACTATGATAGCTAAAATTGTTGATTCAATTAGAAGGATAACTGCTAAGGAGAAAGTTGTCTAGATCTTTTGGATACATGTATGGTTACAATGATAATTTCACATACGGTAGATCTTTAAAAGAATAACTCTAATGATACATCATGAAATATGTGATGTATTTAGCTACCAATACCTTGCGCTACTTTTGCCATCAATGAATTAATAGCAATTGGTTTTTGAACTATATCCAAAACCAATTCATTATCTTCCAGCTCTCTGATAATGTCATGATTTACCTCATATGCAGTTATGATAATT
>JAFAQB010000038.1 GCA_019246625.1 Nitrososphaeraceae archaeon | reverse complement strand
AAGGAAGATTTAACCATAGAACAAATAATAGACAAACTGAGAGTTGGTGAATTAAGCATGAATGACCTTCCGAATGATGTTAGCAAAAGAGTAAGAAAAGCAATAGTAGAGATAAAGAAATTAGGTTAAAACCATCGACTATCGCAGATATATCTTCTCCCATAGACCTGACAAAACATGCAGAGCCATGGAGAAGTCTTAGACACAGTATTAAAAAAGATCGTTGTGTTATGTTCTGTCTAATCCACGTCAGCCATAGATCTCTTTTGATAGATAGGTCCTACAACATTAGCTAGAAAAAATATATCCAAACGGTCCTGTAACTGAATTGCATGTATCTGCAAGCAATTCCATATACCTTACCACATCATAAGTAACATTACCTTCATTTACAAGCTGAATAGGAATAGATCTGCTTTTAGACTGTTTTCTGCCATAGTAATCAATTATAATATATCTTAAATCCTGTCCTGCTTTAAGATCTTGACCCTCATTACTAAGCTGTATTATTGCATCTCTTTCCACAGTGTTCCTACTTAGACAATATTCAGTTGCATTCTTTGAAAGTCGCTTTGTAACAACTAGTTCTTCTATAGGTAGTTTTTTATCCTTTAGAAGCCGTACATACTTTTGATAGGTATTTTTAATCTTTGGCATCAATGATTTTACTTCTTTGATAGTGTTACCTTTTGCCATTATTTGCAATATTTCTTCTTGGCACTTGGACAAAAAAGTAGGTGTATCATGTCTTCTTGCTTCAATTCCTCTTATTTTCAGGCTGTTATCTTCAAATACTCCAAAGTATCTGTTAGCTACTGGTAGCGTAGGGTTTAGATTGGAATTAACAAATACGATCCACTTGTATATGCCTTCAAATGATATTGTGTAACCTGTTTTTTGCTCTATTGATTCTTTTAATTTATGATAATCAGATTGGTTTGCATTAGCGTTTTTCTTATTCTTACTATTCTTCTTTATCCATAATGAGTCTACAATACCATGTAAAACTGTAAACCCATTTCGTTGAGCCATATTTGTTGCTTCCATTAGAATTTGTCTGTCAAAAGCACATACTGCTATATGAGCGTCAATTCTGCCAAATTTTGCATTGTTAAATCCCAGGTATCCAAAAGAAGTCACCAATATCCATTTTAATGATGTCTGTCTAGCATCATAGATCGCCTGTAGTTTTGGATGAGTAGTAGCATTATCACTTCTTTTTAATTGCTTGTAATATGTGCGCTTATCTAATATCATCTTCAAAACAGTTGGTATTATTCCCACTTTTTTTTGACATATATTATAGCCTAATTCAGGTACTGCCCTTGTCGTAGAGTCATGGCAAAAACTACAGCAGCAGTGTATGGTTTCTGCTGATATATTATTTTTTAACATTATGTTTGGATATAGAGAAACAAAGTCAAATTCAGCTACATTCTCCTCTACTCCAGCTTCAGGTTCAAAGACAAGTCCACCTCTGTCTGCGATAAGTAATTCCTCAAAAGTCTTGAAATTCTCAGCTAATACAGGCTTCCATGGAACAAGAATATCTTTCTGAGTAGCATTGTAAAACTGTAAGCTGCTAAGACACTTTCCTATTGAAGCTCTTGCTGCTGTATGTAGGGGCATTATACAAATTCTACTTACTTCATATAATCCTTCTAATCCTGCATCATTGAAAATAAAGGAATTACCTATATCTATGTGTACTCTTCCAAATAATTTTATTGCAGTTGGCTTGAAATATATTCTCCCATAGGAAAAATAAGATATCCCTTCTTTGGTATGGCTTTTTAATGGGAGTTTAGATTCTCTACCTAAAATCAATTTTATGCCATTAATTTCTGCTCTATGGATTAGGTAAGGAAAAGTAAAAGAGTCACCATCATCTGTGAATACAAAATCAGGATCAATCTTTGCAATATGTATTATGAATTTGTCAATTATATCAGCTTCAGATTCACTATGTATTTCTAAGGTTTCATTGTATTGTTTTTGTGGTAGATTTTGTTTAATTATAATCGATTCAATCCTATCTGTATATTTTCCTATTTTTCCTTCGTCTTTCTTTAAATTTACCTTAAGATAAACAATTCTAAAATTAGGCAGTTTGTAATTAAGTGACCACATATTGTCTTGGGTAAGCCATTTTAATTTTGAATATCTGGTGTTGTTGTTATTAGTACTCTTGTTGTAATAATCATCATCTCTACTTTTACTACTTTGACTAATTTCACAAAAAGCAAGTGGAAAAATATCATGTTCATAAAAATAATATTGCTCCGGGAGAAGATCTACATTATATAATCTGAGCTTACCAAATCTATTACCACTAACATTTTCAACTGTTCTTGCCAAAGTTAATGCCTTAGTAGATTTTAGTAATGATATCTTAAGAACTTCTGACTTTATGTTGTCTGTAATTCTTTCATATTTAGGTATAAACTCATAATCTTTGATTAACGAAGAAATATTATTGTTGTATGCATTAGTAATTTCGCTGATGCATTTTTTTAGATCTGACTTATTATCTGAAGCGATATAAATTGAATGACTCCAACTAGCATCTTCAAGTCGAATTGTATTACCATTTCGCTGCTTTATCCAAAAAACCATTTTATCTTCTAGTGGATATGCATCAAATAACCACCCAGATATCATAACGTATTCTCTTTACCAGTGATTTTTTCTTTCATAACAAAAGATCTTCTTCCTTTAGAATATTGTATTATCTTATCCTGATGTAAATGTAAATAAAAAAAACAATTACAATAATGACAACCGAACCTCATTAGAGAACATATATCCTACCGTAAAGTACATAATAAGTATTGTATAGTACTTTACGGTTAAAATCTGTAAGAAAAAGAAACAAATGATTATATCAAAAAGTGTTAAAGAAACATATTGTGAATGGCGAATAGAGATTTATCGTCTTGGGATGATTTTAGGATAAACCTCAGCATAGCAGACAAAATATAGAAGTCAAATAATAAGAATGAATCTCATTTCTGCAGTACGAGATACATTGGACATCTGAGCTAACCTAATATCCAAAAACAGTTCAATGCTATAACTACAACCACGATATCGACTAACAAAATATTTCATTAACGATCTTTATGGTATCAGTAGTGTTGACTGCTGCTGAGATAAGAGTGCCGTCAAATACAAAAGATCCTATAATAGTTTCTGCATATCAAATCCTTTAATCCTATACTATTTTATTCTGCGACCACACCAAAAAAGACATGGAAGAAACTACGCTTGCTGCTAAGTCAATCAAAATAATATTATCATTACGGTTCAAGCGAGAATTCGCGGCAATATTTTCAAGATTTTGCCTTGAAGTATGCAAATTGTTTAGTGTTAAACCATTATTCAATTTTACTATACCAGAATAAATGTAATTCTTATTTAAGATAATTTTCTATTTTAATAATATATATGGTGATTCAAACAATTGGGTAGAAAAAGTAGAGAAATAATAAAAGCTAACGTGGATGATGTTATTGCAGATTTAACTAAAGCCTATGCAGATGAATGGCTTGCGCATTATCAGTATTGGTTGGCCGCAAAGTGGATAAGAGGAATGGATGCAGATACGCTAAGAGATATACTAGTTGGACAATCAAACGATGAACTAGGACATGCAGAAAAAATTGCAAACAGAATAATACAATTAGGTGGTACTCCAATAATGGACCCTGGTAAATTATTACAAATATCAGGCTGTGGATATAAGCAACCGCCTGGCGATCCAAATAACCTCAAGCAAGTAATTCAAGATGTACTTGATGCAGAAACATGTGCTATAGAAACATATAACAAACTAGCAGAAAAGTACAGGACAACTGATTTAGTTACACATGAAATGTTAGAAGATCTGTTAGAAGACGAGGTCGACGATGAAGAACAATGGGAAGAACTTGGTGGAATATGGAAGAAATAGAATGAGTCCTTATCTACTAAAAATAATGTGAAAACGGCGGTATATTACAAACCTTCTCATCTAGTTGTATTTTGTTTGCGATGCAACGTACTCAATATAGGTTGTCGTTGAGGCAACGAAATGTGTACTACAGATTCAAATTATTATGACAACGATAAGTATATAGATCAAACCGGCATGAGGAATACTTATCTTGATTCTTTGTACTACTCAGACCAATCATAAACTGTATTTTGTCTGGATCTGAAACCAATATTTGATCACTTCTTGCCTGTGTAGAATTAGTAGTGTCAGAAGAAAAAGAAGAACCACATATACGCTGTGCAAGTGTGTTGATATATGACTCGTCTGGTATGATTAATGTAAAACTTTCTAGCCCTGCATCCTCGCCGTTCATATGAGATTCTCCATTCAAACTATGCCAAGTATTTATTGAAATATGGTGATGATATCTTCCGCCTGAAGAGAGGAATGTAGCACCCATTGGGCTCCAATCTACTGTTATATGTAGTCCAATTTTCTCGTGATAAAATTTAATTGATAGTAGAAGTTAGAGATAGAACATGGTTTCAAGATTTATTTAGCATACAACTTCTTTACTGATAATAACATATGTATCGTATAAAGTCAACTTGCAGAGCTAAGTACATCTCCGATAACTACTACTGATTTTCCTTATATTAGATTTATTGGTGATAGAACTATAGACGAGAAGAACTTTGGAGGGATACAGAATGATAGGGTCAAACTTTATCGACGATGGTGGAAGTGATCATATGCGAAGTATGCCTAAGAATAGCTGGATATAATAACAGCGACATTATAGATAGAGCCATTATAGGCAAACCGGACATAATGTCTAATTTACTTAGCAAAGCCACAGTAATAGATTATTAGCTACCTCGATATCACATGTTACCATAAGGAAACCTTCTTTTTACTAACATTCTAGCACGCAATTCCAAACAGAGAAAGATAAAATATATACTTTATATTATTTTGTATTGTTTCCTTTAAGCTATTAGCATTAGGAAATATTATACCTAGTCTTTGCATTATAACTAAAACTGCATTGTTGTTGCAATTCTGGACTTAACACGTATATATCAACTTACCTGTGAGACCTATAATGACGAATTTTAAACCTCCATCGTCTTCTAATACTGTTTACGATATACTGGCATTGATAGGATTACTATTATCTCTGTCTGCTGTGATAACATTTGCCTTACCGCAGTCTTCAACGGCAGCGGCAGCATCATCACCAATCATTATGAATGGGTCTGACGCACATTATAATACATCCTCTTCTCCTGAGATTAGCTATGATACTCAAAATATGACTCATCGTTCAGCAAAGGCGGAGTGGCAGCCGCATCGAGCCCAGTCTGCAATGTCAGGCGAATGGTGGTATCTTACTGCTTTATTACATGATGCATCAGGTAAACAATACATGCTTTTTACTACCATCTTCAAATTTGATGGCAAGGACACTGCAATTGCAAAGGCTATGCCGAAGATGGCTGCCATGTTGGGGCCAAGTACCACCATTATTTCCCCGCAAGTCGAATTGAGCAATTATAATACAGGCTTTCATTATTCTGATAGTGATATAGCATTAGTTAATCCAAAACAGATATGGAATTCAAAGACGAATACTTTGAGTTACAAGACCCCTCATTATACAGGCTCATGGGGATTTAATGGACAAAATATGACAGCTGTGTTAAAGTCACAAAAGATGGCATATGACTTGAGCATGAGCGGAGCCAATCAAATAATGTGGGCAAAGGATAGAACATACAATAAAGAGGGATTCATCCAAGAGGGACTTCCTGGAAATGTAAGCTTTTACTACTCACTTCCACGTCTAATGGTTTCCGGAAAGCTTTCATATCTTGATGAATCAGGGAGCAACAGGACTATCGATGTTGCAGGACAAGGTTGGGTTGACAGACAATGGGGGGACTTTAAAACCTATGCATGGGAATGGGCTTCGTTCAGATTTGATAATGGCGCACGGCTTAACCTCTATAGCTTTGAGAATGGATATAAAGTAGGTACATATCAAAAACAAGACGGCTCACTTCAGTGGATTGACAACTTTACAATTAGACAGAATGGATATGATAAAGCGCCAAACGGACAATGGGTGTCGCTTGGATGGAGTTATGACTTTCCTACTAACGTTGAAGGTGGTATGCATTATACAGTTGTTCCTTTTAGCAAGAATGATTGGATTTGCTCTCTATCCTTTTGCTTTATTGAAGCAGCAGGACAACTTGTCAATGATACCACAGGTAAGCAAGTAGGTAGTTCTATCAATGAATCTATGGATATACGCATATTAAAGAATGGACCGTACAATGTTAATCAGCATTGATAGCCCATCATGAATCACGCAACAAAGAGCGAACGAGCTAAGTAAGGACAAATATCAAAGAAAGCATGCACGTAGTCTTCTTTGACTCTTGTGAGAAGAGCGTGGATTGAAGGGAAGAATGCAGGAAGGCCAGTAATTACAGTAACAGGTTCAGACAGACATTTCTGTATATTTGGTGCGGTTGGTTTGGAAGGTAAGCAGATATTTAGATAGTTTGATAGATTCAATGATGATTCATTCTATAATGATAACCTAAAGCAGGTACATCATAAATTTCGAAAATGTTATTTATTTTTGGACAAGGCCCCACAACACTACAAATCACATAGGATAAAACAGTACCTCAAAAAGCATAGACAGGATATGATACCAATCTGGCTGCCAATAGCATCACCAGAATGAGTTCCTTTGACTTCTAAAGTATTTTATGGTGGCAACTTAGGGGCTCCACAAGAAGTAAAGAAGGAAGGTTACAATTAGACAGCAGCATTAAGAGTAATTTCGAATGCAATACAAGATATAATGACAAAAAAAGTCTCCTTTCCTTCTTCCTCTATAAACACTAAGAAGCCCACAATAAAATTATTGAACAGTCACACTCAAGGTATTTCAGTTTATGCAGATAAAGGAAGAATAAGCCAAGTGGTTTATAACCTCTTAGATAATGCTGTCAAATTTAGTAAAGCAGCTGAAGATATTGTTATCGTTATGATAAGGAAGGAAGGTGGAGGAGGAGGATAAGGTAACAATAATCAATGGGTTACTGTCAGTGTAAAGGACGCAGGCACCGGAATAGATTCTGAAATACTGCCAAGGTTTTTTATAAAATTTGCTACAAAATCGGAAACTTGGGGTACAGGTTTGGGATTATTCATATGCAAGGGTATTATCGAAGCTCATGGTGGCAGAATATGGGCAGAGAATAACGAAGATGGTGAAAAAGGGGCAGATTTTACTTCGTTCTACTATTAAATGGATAGCGTAACAATTATCAATATATACGTACATCTTGGCTTCCAGATTAGAGAAATAACAAGACATAACGACATATTTGATGCTTTAAGCACATAAGCTCTGAAGTTTTATCAAAAATTAATTCGAGGAAAAGACAAAGTAAGACTTTCTATACTATCGATATACGAAATATGTCTAGATGCCATCTGATATATCGTCAATGGAGTAGCCATGATACATCGATGTATTATTGTAGGGGGGTATATTATAGGGGGGTCCTATGCTAGGTTGTTTTTGTTATCATCATTGAGAGTGTTATTTCATTTGGTGGTAACAGGTGATATCAGGGTAGCAATGACTGTATTAACTGGTATCAGGGTAACAAAAGCTATAGCTAAGTGTGTTCTATCTAATAGTAACTGCAGAAGACAAGAATATGTTAAGTACTAATATCAATAATTATAACGATAGAGAAAGAAGGTTTTAGAGCTATATGATGACGGCAAGAGCACTCGAGACATTGCAAAAGAGCTAAGAATGTCTCTTAGAGATATTAGCATTATTTTAAGAAAGAATCAAGTAAGTCATGGAATTGTAATAACAAATAATGGCAACGGTAATAATACCAACGAACAATCATCATTCACGTCTATTGTATAGTAGTTGTTGATAGTCAACGCGCATATATAAGAGGAGTTAGTAATACTTTGTATGGGTCAGCAACTCGTCAACTAACCATTTCAGAACCTAATACTATGTAAGTAATATTGATGTTGATGTACATGATCCGAAGAAAATAGAAGAAAATGGACAAGTTATTGGTGACGATCCATTAGAAAATATGTTACTTGTAGTATCATATAGCCTGAGATCGTGCTAACGGACTCAAGTCCTGATAGAGACAAATTAGTTAAACTTGTTGCAGACAAGATTGCTCCACCTTTTAAGAACCACAACAACAATAGATCGGGCTAATCTATAATATATTACAGCTAGTCTATAGTATTAATAAATTCCTGATGAGTTCATCCAGAGAATCATTAGCTTGCTTTATGATTTTTAAGCTAGGCTTATGACAATATAGTATATTCACTTCTCTTCTATCACTTTGTAATGAATTACACAAACATGATGGTACTTGCAGTGTTCGTAGCTTTAGTTGCAGGATTGATAATAGCCATACCAGAAATAGAACAACAATTAGCATTAGCAGATAAAGAAGTAGGACAAATGGGTATTTGTATCGTAGGTGCAGGTGGCCCTTGTAATGGGGATAGTAATTGGGACCGCACACATTAGTAAGAGGACTATTTAATAGCGTTAACGTTGATGTTGTTATGATGGGAGCCCCTTATATAAGGTCTTAGGGAATTGGGGTTTATTAGACACAAGAACAACTACAGCAAGCAAAGATTCCAATTATCAGCAAAGTAGTACATATGATAGCCTTCTTAAAGGTCAGTACAAACCAACTAAAGTAGTTAGAATTGAAAGGACTGAATATGCTGATTCTATTTTTGGTAAGACAGGAGATTTTACCGCCAAGACAATAGATGGGTTAATAGAACAAGGTGTGAATGATGCGACTAATGCATCATTGGTTTGATCAGCATACATTAGCAATGAGCGAAGAGGCGTGGAACAAAGTCTACAAATCCGACTGCACTTTCTTTGGAGAGGAACCTAATACCTTAATGTCTCATTATTGACCAAACATGATAACTTGGTCAGCTCTAATTGGTAAGGATCGTAAGGATGATGTCCTGCAAAGGTTTCTGGACATGGCATGCAATATCATTACGAAAAGACATTCTTCTGGACTTGACTATTGAGCGCCTTATATACATATGTATCGGTACTATTTTTTATTTTGAATTACTGCTAACCTTTCCTTCCTATTCATAATAGCGCTTCCTCCAAATGATATTATCAGATTGAAGACAAGTGCAATCACTGCGATGTATAATGAACCAAAAATTGTTGTATTAAATAGCGATGATGTAAGTGCCCCAAAGTGGTTTGTATACTCAACTAGAAAAATTCCTGAAAATATCCCAACAAGCAAGCCAGCAATGAGTGGTTCTTTTCTTAGTGATTTGATATAAAGGCCAAAGAATACTGCAGGTAGAATTTGTACAATTAGTATTCCTCCTAAAAGTTGCAGAGATATGGCATAGGTAGCTGGTATAGTAAATACAAAACCAAGTGCAATAAACTTGAAAATAGTTGATGATATCTTTGTTATTCTGATCTCGGATTTTGCAGACATATTTGGTTTGATCTCCTTTATGATGTTCCTTGTAAGTAGGCTTGCCTGTGACATTGCCATAATTGCTGCTGGTACCAGACCGCCTATGAATATGCCAAGAAGAGCTATTCCCGAGAACCATCTTGGCATTGTATATAAAATCAACGAAGGAACAACAAGTATACCACGTGAGCTCTCAGGAAAATGTGAAAGAAAATTCATGGCAGAGGGAACAGCATATACAAGAATCCCCATAAGCGCCATAATGGCAAGGCCTACTCCGTAAAGTGGTAGCAGAGCAGTACTCATTCTAAGCTTATGTGCACTTTCGGAGCTTAACACACCATTTATGGCGTGAGGATAAAGATAGAGTGCAAGAGCGCTACCCAATACCAATGTTGAATATCCTGCAAGAAGCGAGTTAGGCAAGGTAACGTAAGTTGGCTTTACGTCTTTGAAGGCAGTACCAAAGCCTCCACTAATACTTAAGGGAACTATAACTATGAGGGCAATGACAGTTATCCAGATTAATATATCCTTAAAGACCGCAGTAAGAGTTGCTCCACGTAGTCCGCTAGTGTATGTAAAGGCAGCTAATATTACAAATGCAATCAGAAGTGATATTTCCTCAACCGTTTGAGGGTTACTTGTACCTGAAAGCATTACTGTAAGAACTGATTGCATTCCTACTATCTGTAATGCAATGTATGGTAGCAATGATACAATTCCTGTTATTGCAATTAGAATACCTAAGGTTGTACTACCAAACCTGTCTTTTATAAAATCAGAAGCTGTAATGTACCCCTTCTGTTTTGATAAAGACCAAAGTCTTGGCATGGTAACAAGCGCCACTCCAAATGTCAATGCAACATAGGGAATTGCAAAAAAGTAAAGAGAGCCTTTGGCAAATACTCCTGAAGGAATAGCCACAAAGCTATAAGCAGTGTAAATATCTGCTCCAATTAAGAAAAAAACAAGTGCGGTACCAAGCTTTCTTCCTGCCAAAGCCCATTCATGCACATTATTTAGATCACCTCTACGCCAATATTTTCCATAAAATCCAAGTACTATAAACAAAATAAAAAGACCAACAAATGGAACTATGGAGTCAAGTCCAATAGTAATAGTTGTTGTTGTTGTTGTTGTTGTTGTCATTTATTTAGAGTCTGCTCCCCTTCTTGCTTCTTTACTCTTCCATCCATCAAATGTGCAAATCCTATATAGAATCCAGAGCAAAGGGCAAGCCACACTGTTTGAAACCAGTAAAAGAATGGCATTCCAAAAAGTTCGGGTAACTTTCTATTATAAAGCGAAACTGAGAGATTAACTATAGATGGTATCACAATTAAAGCTGCGAGAAGAATATGTAGTCCTTGGGTTTTCAATTATTATTATTTACTGAATCAAAGAACAAAAATATAAACATGTTAGTTATCACAAATAAGAAGATTAGGACAATAAATTCAATTTTATCTTCCAGGAAAAATACAACTGGCAAATGAGTTTATACAGAAAAAATAGTTATTGAAGAGGAACATGACATCTACCCCCAAGGAGAAGAGGACACTTTTAGAGAAAAAGGTCTTGAATGAGAGAAGAAAATATCACTGGAAATGCACGTGCACACAGGTATCTGAATCTACTTCGACTAGGAAAGTTCAATGAACCTTCATAAAATCTTGTTATTACATCTGGTACAAAGTGTACACAAACAGCTACCAAGCAGCCTAAAGATTATGGACGTGCGTAGGTGAAGAGAGAACGAGTGGTGTTTGTACTGTTATCTAAAAAATAAAGGATCGTATAACTCCCATAAACGATCCTAAATAGAGACATCTATAACAAAAGGAACAAGATAGCATATTTACACTTTGAAATCTAGGAGCTAGAAGGGTATCTTCGTGGACTTAAGAATCATATCCAACGACAACCACTTTTCTAATAATGAAAGGTATACAGATTATTTTCTAATGGAAGAAAGCCATTGGCTAATCTTATATTCTATGATCGCTTGGTTTATTGTAAATGAATCATAAAGCCTTGTGCCCTATTTGTAAAAAGAAATTGATTGATCATTCAGAGCTGCAAGATCGAATATGCAAGATGATTACAATAAAGCAATTTGCAAATAACTGCCCTGGTTTTGATGTTCAGTTTAGACCATTCTTTGGAGAAGATTGAGGCTTCTACTATGAATACCGTGAAGGTCTTGTAGAGGTAGCAAGCTCATTCCTGAAGGTCTTGTCAAGGCATGTGATAGATAAGACAATGGACATCCATCTATCTCCCTCCATCATAGTGATAGATGAAGCTACTGATTTGTCCTAATAAGGCAAAAAAACTATATCGGGTTATAGATGATTCAAATAAGGTAACAAATATCATATATATAGATCATAATATTGCCAACAGCTTATGTGTTAATTCTATATGATTATAGTTATTCTGAACATGAAATCATGGCTCAACTAAACACATTGCCTTGTGTAAAAGAAGTTAACAGAGTGGATGGAACATATGATATTATTGTAAAGTTATCTGATGATAATATAGAGAGAATAAAGGAATCTATAGGAAAACATATGACTAGAATCCCTGGAATACAATCCACAACAACATTAATTGCTGAAGAATGAACATCTTTCGCAGTAGACCTACCTGTTTTTTGTAGTTTGTTAGACCTACTTACTTATTTTTGGATATATGCATATGCATGTCTAAGAATAAGGCTTGGATTAGGGTCACGAAGCCTGGAGCAGGACGTCCTAGAAAGAGTGATAAATTTGTGATAAATTTATCACTAGCAGAACCCCTTACAAAGCAGGAACAAGAAACCGTAAAAACACATAACACAGTCGAATCATTGGGCGGTAAGGGTGTGTTAATTATCATAGATATGCTGTATAGATATTGCTTACCAGCATAACTTTCCTTCACCATCATTTTCATCATCATCTTCGTCTTCAAAGGGTAACATTTTGTAACCCTTTTTCTTCATTCCCATCTCCAAAGGGTAAGATTTTCTTACCCTTTTTCTTCATCTCCATCTTCCTGGCATACTGATGCCCAATAGGCATAATCAAAAGATGTCGATAATGAAATAGCCAAACGTGCGAAGGTTGGAAGAATATAGTCTTGTTAACTAAGGAAAATTAAGACTATGGTCATCATCATCGTCATCATTGACATTGGTAGTTGTTGGGTGTACTGACCCCTAGGGTAAAACTCTGCCTTGCATATTTGTAGTTAGTGGGGTTTGATAAATCCCTGGTGTTGAGCGAGTAAAAGACTGACTTGACTTCTTTCTTCTTATTCATCTTCATCTTCTTGTCGTTGTCGTTGTCGTTGTCGTTGTTTCTTTTCTCCATATGTTCTAGTTAGTATATTATATATAGCTACTTACTTAAATATATTATAGTATAGTATGATTAATCATACTTACCATGAGGTAAGCAACTATTTTGAATATAGTTATGATGAATATCAACATGTTTGTTGTGCGCACGTGTTATGTATCTCTTTTACACACGCGCTTACATAAAAGGTAGATGTAACTCACTTAATCCATTCTATTTGTATGTCTTCGGGTCGTAGATTGTCCCTTCTAGGGATATGTTCAATTAGCGATGAACCAAATGCCGGAAGTAAAATCGCCCTCCCGGCAGGTATAGTGCATGTACGCTCTCCTGGACCTGAAGTTGTTTGTACTAGAAACCATACATCTTTGGTAGGTTAACCTACAGAACAATCTTGGCCAGTTTTATCAGAAGCTGGACTATTTGATGCTGGTATAGTAAGTAACCACTGGAACCATTTAACGCTCCAATCCGACATTGTCAAGCCAAAGGGTTTTGAATCTACCGAATACAATTGCGGGTTGATATTATCTGCCAAAGATGTTGGAATCAGAGAGAATATGAAAAGTATTAAAGCACAAGCAGAAGCACAACCGCAACAGGCAGCAATAGCTCCAATTTTAAACGTATCATGTTCAGGCATCATAGTTAGATAACAGGAGATAAAACTGTTCTATAAAAGATTTTGTTGGGGTTGTGTCAAATGCTACTTTGCAAAAAGTGGCATGTTGTTGATCACAAAGGCAGCTGTTAATACTATTATTATAGATAAACGAATACCATTTGGCTTTTACTAAGTATATGACAAGTAATAGCTAGCGTAATAAGTTACTTATTTAAAGATAGTAGTTACTACTATGAGTGAGTAACCAAGTTATGATATTGTTAACTGCTAGTACTACTATTACATTTATCATCGGTTGGTGTTTTAAAATCGAACTGTTGCGTCCGCTGTCTATTTATTGAGATTCTTTTACATGCTAATGTCATTGCATCCAAAACGTCGTTTGAAGTTGTGACGTCTTTGTCAAGTATCATTTCTGTGGCTGTGGCAGTGCGTAAAGCCAAAATTAAGCTTGCATGTTTTTCTGGGTTTAAAGCTATTAATCCGGCATCCAACAACTCTTTTAGGTTAAGAAGCATCTCTTTCTTGCTGGCTGTGTTAAAATTAACGGGGATAACTGTCATATCAAAAAAATGGATCACGCAGTTTGATCTTTTTTCGATAATCAAGTAAAGTAATGTAGTCAGCAGCTTCATTCATCTGGGATTTGAGCGCCGATACAACCGAAGGCGCCGAGGCATCTACTAGGATTTTCGTGTTGTATGTGTTTAAGTTGTACTTTAACATGAGTTGAGAGACTTGATTTATACAGAAATCAAATTGTTCTCGATGCAAGTACCCAAGGCATTTATCTAGTGGTTGGGCTGGAAGAAGAGATATTGGATGAGGAGATAGGGGCAGCAATATGTGTAAATCCTGAATGGGCTTCAAGCCATGCATAGATATCTGCTAAAACATACTGTTCAAATGGTCCAACTCCAGTCAACCACTGAGATGAAGGATAAAAATCATGTCCTAAATTTGGATATGTTATTAGGACGTAAGATCGATTTTGGTATTGGCAAGTAGGTTATTAAGACGGGATCCTTAGCTATTTGCTCTATCGATCTAAAGGTGTAAATAAATTCAGTTAGGAAATATATCATCTATCCTAGTTATTCAACAACTACATTTAGCAACCTATATAAGAAAGTTACAGTTGCATATCCAATGCATTTTCAAATTCCTGTACTTATTACCATTGTCTTAATTATTATCATTCCAAGCGGTACGATACTGATTATTACTAATAATTACTTTGGTACTACCAACTTTGCTTACGGTCAAACAGATCAAACAATCTTTAATAATGCAAATCAAACAAACACTAACAATGTAAATCCACTAAACATCCAAAATATACCTGTAAAAAAAGTTCATGTTGAAGATATAGATGTTGCATACAGGGTCTTTGGTAAAGGTGACCCTATATTGCTTATCCCTGGCGGTTCTGATGGTATGAATGCCTGGGACCCAACCCTGATGAAAACTCTTTCTTCAAATCACACAGTAATTGTGTTTGATCCTCGTGGAATTGGAAATACAACAATTGGTTCCAAACCATACACTCCGTCCCAACTAGCAAACGATACAACTGGTTTGATGGATGCTCTGAAAATACCAAAAGCTGCTGTTATGGGATATTCTCTTGGATCATATATAGCCCAACAGGTTACGATGATGCATCCAGATAAGATTAACAGTCTTATACTTATTGGTTCATCATGTGGCGGAAAAGATCATACACCTAAACCACCTGAGTTTATAAAATTGCAATCCGATATTG
>JAFAQB010000364.1 GCA_019246625.1 Nitrososphaeraceae archaeon | reverse complement strand
TTAACAGTGGATGGGCACAGGTACAGGGCTTTTGGACTCCAAACGGAGATATAGGAGATGAGAATGCAGGAGCAATCAATCTTCATCCATCTAACTTGGTTGATTTTGGAGGAAAGGGAAAATACAGATCACCTGAATTTACATGGTATCAGGTAGTTGCTCCGACTGCAATTAAATTCCTTACTTCTAATAAATTAGGAAAACAATATCAAAATGATATGTTTGTTGGGGATTATCTCTATGGCAATCTTTATCACTTTAGGCTAAACCAGAACAGGACAGGATTATTGTTGCCTGAAGGACCACTAACCAATAAGGTTGAAAATACTTTACAGGATCTTGACCAGGTAATCTTTGCAAAAGGATTTGGTGCTATTACTGACTTACAAGTTGGGGCTGTCGATGGTTATCTATATGTTCTTTCACTTTCAGGTTCAATATATAGAATAATTCCTGCTAGTCCTTAAACGAAAAACCAAAGATGTTTAGATTCAAAGAAAACTATTCATCATTTGTAGATACAGAATAAAAGGATACAGATATAGGTTTGAACAATTCCAAGATAATATAGTGTTTGCAATGAGTTTGTCATGGCATTATCCTTTAATTATGCCGCTCCACTCTGCCCTGTGAAGAATCATCCTTATAGTACCAATTTTATCCTACGATGCTTATTGTAGTATGTATTGGAGTACACAACAGAAGTACAAATCAACGACCAGTTTAGATCTTTCTACTAGGCCCTTAGAAAACTATTCATACCATATAGTGATTTATATTGAAGCTTTAATACCCTGCCTTCCTGCGTAACAATCAATCCATCACTTTATGTTGTCTCTTGCTTTCGCACAATTATCGTTTTTCTCTTAAAATACGTAGTTGAACGTATAACTAGTCGCTCATGCTTTGTATCCTATTAGCAGAGCCATCTCAAGCCATTTCCAATAACAATCTACTTCCACAAATCCTATATCTCTTAACCAACTTAACTGTATTTCCATTGGCAACAATCTATTAGCTCTATCTTCTTTTTCTGGAGTGTATCCGATTGCCTTGAGAAATCTAACGTGCAATTCAACAGATGGTGATGCTACATGCTCTAAATTACAAAACACTCCTGTTGGATTGATGATATCATAAATTTCTTCGTATAAATCATGCTTACGCTCATGTTTGAGGTGATGAATAGCAAAACTTGATACAACAGCATCAAAGTAGCCTAAATCTGGAAGAGGTTGACTGAGATCGTGTTTTACGATGCTAACCTTCGAATCACCAGCAAAATGATCTCTTGCAGATTTCAGCATTGTTGGAGATACATCTAGTGCTACTGCTTCTATGTATGGCCGATTTGCCTTTATCAGCCTAATTAATCTTCCATCTCCTGTCCCTAGATCCAAAACTCGCCTAGTATTTTCAGACAGATGATCTATCAAGACAGATTCACCCTCTGATCGATGTGGAAGGTCATCTGCTACATTTAGATATGCCAGAGCATTTTGTGGACTAGACCATTCTTTTGCCGAACGACTCATAATAATAAAAATTATTTATAGTTGTAAAAAAGGATTGTGGATTCTCATTGTCCGTCAATGTCTAATTGAGAATTTTATTGGCAGTCAGAACGATTTTGTCATGCAACTGCTCAATAGAAAGTACAAGTGGCAATATGACTTTATAGTATATCAATGACGCTTCAATTTACAAAATAAAAAATAATATAGCCATAATAATAATATTATCAGGTAATCTGTCTGCTTCGTCATAATAACATTTACTAATTTTGTCAAGCTAATAGCATAAGTTAATAATAATATGATTTCTGCGTGACCAGCAAAAATGAGAATCCCAAAGTTAATGAAGTGAATGCAAATATCGAAAGATCATCTATACTCATACAAATTATTTGACTTTGTACATACAGCGTTTATATCATAACAATCTGACTTATCCAAACTAAAGTTAAATACATGTGCACTATTGTTTCTGTGAGCAACTATTCTGAGTCTAACACCGATAATGACTCCTGCTACTGCAGACTTGTCAAGAATATATCGAGTTGCTACATTTGCTATACTCACATTAAGCATATCTAAATGGAAGGGCCAGAAGAATAATTCGCACTAGTAAACAAATACGCACAATACGTTCGATACTCGGACTTGGGTAGTTCCAAAAGTGTATCGCTTTAAATAGTTTATTTGTATATTGCATAAAAGACTACATGCTGTATTAATTTATGATTTTTAGATCTTACTTCATTCTTCTTCTTTCTTTTTTTGTTCTTGATATTGCTCTTGCTGTCCCATGAGTGGCCTCCAGAAAAGATTAAACCATTGCTGATTCATTCTTTGCATATCTTCAAAATGTTGTTTGTATAACTGACTCATTTTTGTATAATTTTCAACAAGTTCCTTGTTAACTTCATTCATTCTTTCAATGATTTTAATGGATTCATTATATGACTCATTGACCTTTTGTATGTTTAAGATATAGTCTCTGTACATCTGATTTACTCTTTCAAAGTATGATAAAAATCCACGATACATGTCGTCACCCCAACTCATTTAATCATCACATAATGTAATGTCGACGACAGTACTTATGGATTAGCTAGCAAATCGGAGTAACACACATATAGATTCAGGATAGCCAGTATTTGGTGAAAGTGCATAACTTTTAATTTTCAAAGATAGGATGTAGCAGTCAGCGTACTCCTGAAACCGGAAGGCTAAATGTAAAGGTAGCCCCATTACCATCGCTATTATTCTTAGCACATATTCTCCCACCATGAGCTTCTACGATACGCTTGGAAATATAAAGCCCCAATCCTGATCCTGCATCTGATTTTGTAACAAATTTGGAAAATAATTTATCCTGTATATCAGAATCAATTCCGGTGCCCCTATCTATAATGCTAATAATGACTTCATCTTGACTACTAATGCTACTACTATTATTATTGTTTTTTTCATAGTTATCAATCGACTTCTTTATAGTTGTAGATACTGTTATAGTGCTGCTGCAGCAATCATCTTGAATGCCATGGTTGCTATAACTATCACTGCCACCAATAATTCTCTTCTTTGTAGAATTTACAGCATTAATTAACAGATTTGACATAACCTGATAAATTCTGAGACTATCAGCTTCTACGAGTATAGGGTCTATTTTTGGGTCATCAAAGCTTATCCGTATTACATTTTCTTTTAGTTTTATGTCATTTATAACATTTCTTGTCTTTTCGTTAATGTTAAACTTCTCCTTGTTTAGCTTTAAAATCCCACTCTCAATTTTCGTAATATCCAAAATATTTTCTGAAAGAGATTGTAGTCTTTTTGCATTTCTGATAATTATATCTATGAATTCTTCCCCACCGCCTTCTCTATCCATATTGAAATTGCTTAATCCAGGTCTGCGGGAACGGATAACTTCAGATAAGCCAAGTATTGGCTGTATAGGTGTTCTAAGCTCATGAGCAGCAATATTTATGAATTCATCTTTTAATCGATCCTTTTGTTTGAGTTCTTCATTCGCTGCTTCAAGTTGTTTTGTTAATTGATTCTGTCTCTTAATGTGGTCTTTCATAGAGACCATCATAGAATTAAAACGTTCAGTAAGAATGGAAAGTTCGTCATTACCTTTTCGTTTGACTAATGCATCAAGGTCGCCATTTTTTACCTTAGACGTAGCTTCAGTAAGAGCGAATATCGGATTGAGCATCCTTTTGACAAGATACAAAATTAACACAAGAATGCCAATAATGAGAATCCCAAACAGGATTTGTAATAGCATTAGGTTTCGGATATTATTGTCTGTTTGTTGTCCTAGAGACGTAGCCAATTTATCAGAAGATTCAATCAAGGTTGACGCCATAGATTCGGTTACATTCCTAAGTTGTGACTGGTCCATAGCCTTTGCGGTAGTGGCTCTTGCCTCACGTGGTAATGCAAGAATTTTATTTGTCATATAAGTTTTGTAAATATTCCATCTGCCATCAACACTATTCCAGAGAGACAAAAGGTTTGAAGGAAGAGGCTTTATATCCATGCCTGAAATATTTCCTCCCTGTTTCAAAGTTAGGATGTTCGACTCCAAGATACTCATAGCATTTTTTAGCTGTGAATCATCAGAAGAGAATCCATACAGATACTTTTCAATTTGTAATAACAGATTCGCAGTAAGATATCGATTCTTGCCAGCAATATTAATTGAATTTCCCAACGATGATTGTTGAGATTGAAAATAGGCTAACATACCAAAACTGCCAACAATTAATATAATTTCTATTATAGCCAATACCGCGATTTTTGAAAGAATTTTAGAATTTATTCTATGTAACCAACTAAGCAACTATAACTTTTCACACCCTACGTCCTTTATTTTGCCATTCATAAAATCCGACTCCCGCACTCAAACTTGGCATTGTCTTTCTCTTCTCCTCTAGGTGTGAATATAGTTATTCATTATAATCTAATATACTAGAAAGTTGCAGATATAGATTGCTAGTAGTCAAAGCAATCTGAGTCGGTTTGCAGCAAACATTAACATCACTGCTAAAAATTATGAATAGATACTTAAAAGAATAAGCGAGCATACGTACTCCAAGTATTTACGTATGATAATGTTCTACGACCTTTCCAGAATCTTTTGAAGGAGTTAGTGTTATAGAACTAGTGTTATTGCTGGTGTCGCTAATACTGTCATCTTTGCATTCCTACGCTGGTCAGCAAATTATAGAATTGTAGATATTGTTACTAGCTATAGCAGATATATAACACTGCTTGACTCATTATTTTTACAAATCTACAACCCTACCAAATTAGCGAAAAAGTACTCTTCTATGGCCCTTTTAACATTGATAATACTGCTATCACTTAAACTACTATCTTAAATTGAGATTCTAGATAGTATTATGATATAATTAATTATAGTTATTGTTGCCATTGTTTGATTTCAATTCATCTCTTAGGTTTTTTACCAAATCTTCTATTTTAATTGGTTTTCTAATAAGGCGTCTTACACCTAGTATTGGAAATATTTCTTTTGCAATCTCTTCAAAATAATGAATTTCAGAAGCAGTAATAAAGCATACTTTGACCTTTTGATCAATCTCCTTCATACGCTTATAAAATTCAATTCCACTCATGTTGGGCATCTTGATGTCAAGAAGTAGCAGATCGTACATTCCTTGGTTAAAATATGATAATGCGATATCAGGCTTATCAAATGCATCAACTTCAAACCCATTATCTTCTAAGGCAATTTTGAAAGCTAAAGAGAGATCAGTTTCATTATCTACAAGCAGTATCCTATTGTTCTTCTTCTGGTTGTTGATCATTTTCCCAAGGTGTCAACCCTCTTATCTAACACTGCTCTTTATTGCTGATAACTGGGAGGCTAAATCCAAATGTGGCTCCTTTATCATCCTTATTATTTTGGGCCCAAATCTTTCCTCCGTGAGCTTCAATGATACTTTTACAAATAAACAAACCAAGTCCTGTACCTGCTTCAGACTTTGTAGCAAATTTTGTAAATAGCCTAGGATATATTTCAGGATCTATTCCTGTCCCCGTATCCTTTATACTAACAACAACTTCTTTGTAGTTGTTATCGCCATCCCCATCAGCTTCTCCCTTTACTTCAGCGGTAACATGTATATCTCCTCCTTTTCCTTCAGTAAATTTAATGGCATTATTTAAAAGATTAGAGATAAGTTGAGTAATTCTCCGCTTGTCTGCCATTACCAAAAAAGATCCGTTGATATCCTTAAAGGCTTTTAAAAGTAGTCTAACATTCCGCTTATTCTTTTCAATTTCAATTTTAGAGTCCTCCACAATGTTTGATAATAAATCATTTAAATTGAATTGCTCTTTTTGTAGTTTTAGTGTCTTGCTTTCGATCCTTGTAACATCCAATATATCATTGGTAAGCCTTTGAAGTCTCTCAGCATTTCTGTTTATTGCTTTTATCATTTCTTCTCGTTTTTCTGGGTGTTTTTGGAGTAGTTCTGAATATGCAAGAACAGCTTGTGTAGGTGTTCTTAGTTCATGACTTGCAATATTAATAAACTCTACCTGCATTTTATCATGATTTTTTAGCTGTTCATACAATTTTATTTGATTTGATAAACTCTCAAAGATTGAAACATACGATAAAACAGTCGGTTTGCTTGTAGAATAAGTCGCTAATCCTATTGCATCTATAAAATCCATTTTTGAATCATCTGTTTTATCTATTGCTAAGGATTTTTTTCTATCAACAACTAGTATAGTAACGGTACTTATTGTAATTTCTTTAGATGTTATTTCAATAGGTTGTATAATAAAAGTATTCTTATTTCCTTGATTTACAAATAGTAGTATATTGTGTATCTTTTCCTCAATAACATCATTAATTGGAGATAAAATCCTAACCTTCACATTCATTGCTACTGCTAATTCTTTTAATGCTTGTATTATCCCCAGACGCTCTTCACGAAGAAATGCATTGATTGTTGGCAGTATTAACAACACTTCTTCTTTAGCTGATTTTACCAAATCAATGAATAGTTCTTGGATTTTTGAAGGAATTTGAATGACTTCAGTATTACCGAGAATAGTCCCTTCTTCTAGCTGTTTGATTCTTTGCTCTGCAGGCATTGCTTTGTTCCAAAAACTTTCAAAGACGTACTTTTGTTGCTCTACAATATCTTTAACATTACTGTAGATAATTTGTTGTAACAGTTCTGTAAATTGTGGCCGAGGGGTCTCCTCTTGTAATAAAGACCCAGAAGCCAAATACTCTTTATCACTAACAGAAAAGTTTGCCCTAAGTCCATCTATATGTCGAATCTCGTCAAAGTAATCCATTAATTGCTTGCAATATTTAATATTGTTTTTCGTAATATCTGTAATGTATCTTACTTTTCTGCCACTTTTTTTAAGATCAAAAAGTAATTTCCTGAACTCTTCGAGTTCAATAGTCAATTTAGGAGCCTTACTATCACCGCAACTGTCTATGATATTTGATTTAGATAGAAATTGTATTATTGTATTCATAACATTCTCTGAACCATGTAATACCATAGTCGTTCCGGTACCGGTCTTGTCAGAGGAGAATGCCAAGGTATGAATTCATAATTGATAGTAAAATATTAAGTATAAAAGCATGTCACAATTATGTATAAGATTCAGTAGAGTATTAGTAATAGAAAATAGGTTTACTAAAGGCTTGTGAGCTGGGACTAGCTACTAAAACGATAGCTACGATTAAAGAAGACATCACTAACAACGGAACTATTTATAAGAATATCGTTTATGTTTGTGGTATATAAAAAAGATATACAGTACTATGTTGTCTTGCCATGTATAATAAGAGAATCAGAAGACGAAGTGAGTAAAGTTCTTGCACAAAATAAAAGGAACGATAAAACTATAGAACAATATACTCAATATCTTGTCAACGGCATTGCAATTGGAACCCCTGAAAAGATAATGGAAGGTATCAGCAAATATGTAGATATTGATGTCAGACACTTTGTTCTACATTGTATAGGACTAGATGATGAGACTTTTTGATTCTAGTGATTAGAATGATTTAACGAATAATTATATTACGTGACGCAATAATAATATCAATTCCAGATTCCTGTTGCTTGTTAACTTATGATTTATTACTAACCCATAGTTCGATGTTTTCTATGTTATTACTAGATTCAATCTCTATGAAAATTTGTGTTCTCTAGTACAAATTAACTGTGAGGATCTAGAATCATGCTGCAAGAAAGAGTGTAAAGTAAAGTCTATGTCGGCTGTTTGCGAATTATCATATTGATATATATAATTCTGATGTAGTACATATCCTAATCTTACATGATTTGAATAATTTCATATATTATTAACGTAGTTATTCTTAAATCTTGTTTCTGTACTACTTCATATAAATATGATTTATACCTGTCAATAGAAGATAAGGTCTATTTGCAATATTGTGTTCCTTCGAGCACTTTATAATTTTTTGAGGCTCCAAAAGAATTGCTTATTATTATCACTTCTTTTTGAAATGTGACTCGAGTTATCTTTAACAATTGAATCAACCTGCTATATACTACGCTATGTCTTTTAACCATTTTACAAAAGTAAACCGTGCAAAAGTTATTCCAGATACTAGGTGGGAAAATATATCATCTCCATATAAACTCGTATTCATGATGTCTCTACCGCCGCTCTTGAGAGTTGTGATATATGCATCCATTGAAAATTCTTCCACCAATCTTGCCAGGTTGCCACTTATCACATGATTATTAAAAAATCCAACATAATCATCATTTCCTAATGAGATTAATTGTACCTTGATATTATATTCAAATTTTTCATCGATTGATAAAGGAGCTGCATCAGTGTCACCATTAGCAATAAAGTGTTTTGGTATAAGATTTGAAAGGTACTTTGCTTCTCTAACTGCAATCTGAGCTAAAGGTGGGTATAATTTCCCTGTATCATCTCTAACAGCAGCAATGTCACCTATAGAAAAAACATTCGGATAACGATCAATCTGACAGAATTCATTTACAATTATTTTGCCATCTTTAGTTTTTTCAATTTCTGGATTTATTGGTATATCATATCCTTTGATTCCTGCAGTCCAAATATTAATAGATGAATGAATCTTTGATTTACCATCATCACTAAGATAAATATCACTGCCATCGCCATCCGCATTTTCAACTCTAGCAACTGGAGAGCTTGTAATTATTCTTATTCCTTTTTCACGTAATACTTCTTCTACTTTCTTTACCAAACGTTCATCCCATCCTGAAAGAATGGTTGGTAGTGCTTCTATAATTGTTACAGAAACGGAATCTGATTTTTTGCTCTCATTTATGAAGTCGGATAGCGCACCTCCAAGACTTACGCCTGTAGCTCCTCCTCCAACTATTACAACACTTTGTTTCTTGTCCGAATTGACAATTGAATTTACCCTATCATAAATCAACGATGCATCAGTAATAGAGCGTAATGGTAAACTGTTTTCTTCTGCTCCTTTAATATTAAAATACTTTGTAGAAGCACCCAAACAAACAATAAGAACATCATAGTGAATTTTAGTCGATTCTAAAACAATTAGATTTGTATCTGGTCTTATTTGTTTTACGGCAGATTGAATGAATTTTATATTCATTCCAGCAATTAGTGTTAAAATTGGTATTTTTACATCGTTTGCTGTTCTAAAACCAGCAGCTACTAAATGAATCTCTTGAAGTAATTGATGATAGGGATTTCTATCAACAAGTATTACTTCCCCCGTTTCCTCCTTTATATGCCTAGCAGCATTGGTAGCTAAAAAAATTCCACCATAACCTGCTCCTAGTATAACGATTCTTTTATTAGGTCTGCTCATCTTGCGATCCTTCTATATTGAATTGAGATACATACTAAATATTGTTGTTAATCATAGGTAAACTATAATCCTAAATTTACATTAGGATTATACCAAGCAGCATTAGTTATCACAAATTCACCGTAAGAGTATCCCACAATAATTACACATTCAGTAGGGCTTTTTATAGAGTTTTTCTGCCAACTGTATTATCTGCTTTTCTATTTCTTTTTTTTCTTGCATATTGTCGGTTTACTCCGAAAGATCATATTCAATATTAACAACGTTGTTATCTCTTTTTGTTGTCAAAGGAACTGGAAGCCGTCGTGCTGTAGCTGAGTCTATCTCAGCACCAACGAAAAACTTTCCCTTTATCTTACTATTTTGTGGAGTCATAACC